>DATEPO010000018.1:0-9836 GCA_035273145.1 Nitrospiraceae bacterium | reverse complement strand
TCGTGCTCGCGTCCGAGGCCGGCGTCTTGCCGACAGAAGTCAAAAACATACGGCAGAAGGGCCGCCTGCAGCCGGGCCGTATGTTTCTGGTCGATACCGTTCAAGGCCGCATTATCGACGATGAGGAGATTAAGGCCGACATCGTCGGTCGCAAGCCGTATCGAGCCTGGGTCACGCAGTACAAGATTTCGCTCGATGAATTGCCGGAACCCTTGAACGTGCAGCAGCCGGATCATCCGACGATCCGCCAGCGCCAGCAAGCGTTCGGCTACACGGTCGAAGAGCTCAAGATGGTGATTACGCCGATGGTGGTGACGGGTGAAGAGCCGATCTCCTCCATGGGCACCGACACGCCACTGGCTGTGTTGTCCGAGCGGCCGCAGCTGCTGTTCAAATATTTTAAGCAACTGTTCGCGCAGGTGACCAATCCACCGATCGATCCGATTCGCGAGGAATTGGTGATGTCGTTGGTGACGAACATCGGCCCCAAACCGAATGTTATGGATGAGATGCCGGAGTCCGCGCGGAGGATCAGGGTCAAGCAGCCGATTCTGACCAACGCGGATCTCGAAAAGATTCGGGAGATCGCCGATCCGCATTTTAAAAGCAAGACCTTACGGATGTTGTTCCGGGTGGCCACCGGCCCGGACGGGTTAGCGGCCGCCGTCGACGAGCTTTGCGGGCAGGCGTCGCAAGCCATCCGGGATGGCTACAAGTTTTTGATCCTGAGCGATCGCGGCGTCAATGACGAATGGGCGCCGATTCCCAGTCTGCTGGGGATCTCCGCGGTGCATCACCATTTGGTCAGGGAATGCACGCGCACCGAAGTCGGCCTGATTCTTGAGACGGGCGAGCCGCGCGATGTCCATCATTTCGCGAGCCTCATCGGCTACGGCGCGGGGACCATCAATCCTTATCTCGTGTTCGAAACGCTGGTCGATATGGAACGCGACGGCTATCTCCCGGAAGGCGTCGATGCTACGACCGCCGAGGCCAAATTCATCAAGGCCATCAATAAAGGTCTGTTGAAGATCTTTTCCAAGATGGGGATTTCGACGGTGCAGTCGTATTGCGGCGCGCAGATTTTCGAGGCGATCGGCTTGAACCGCACGCTGGTCGACCGGTATTTCACCGGCACGCCGTCGCGTATCGAAGGGATCGGCATTCGAGAGATCGGCGAGGAAACCTTGCGCCGGCATGCCTTCGCCTATGAGCCGGCACCGATCCGGCAACTGGATTTCGGCGGCGAGGTGCACTATCGCGTCCAGGGCGAACACCATAATTGGAATCCGGAGACCATCTACAAGCTCCAGCATGCGACGCGAGCCAACGATCCGAAATCCTTTCAAGAATTTTCGGCGCTCGTAGACGATGAAAGCCGCCGCCGATCGAACCTGCGCGGCTTGCTGGAGTTTAATTTTTCCGCCGCCCCGATCTCGCTGGACGAGGTGGAACCCGCCAAGGAGATTGTGAAGCGCTTTACGACGGGCGCCATGTCGTTCGGGGCGATCAGCAAGGAAGCGCATGAAACGCTCGCGATTGCGATGAACCGCATCGGCGCCAAGAGCAATACCGGCGAAGGCGGAGAGGATCCGGATCGGTTCATTCCGTTGCCGAACGGGGATTCGAAAAACTCCTATATCAAACAGGTCGCTTCGGCCCGGTTCGGCGTGACGGCGCACTATCTCGTGAACGCGAGCGAGCTGCAAATCAAGATGGCGCAGGGCGCGAAACCCGGTGAAGGCGGCCAGTTGCCCGGGCACAAGGTCGACGAAGTAATCGCGCGTCTGCGGTATGCGACGCCCGGCGTCTCGCTCATCTCTCCGCCGCCGCATCACGACATTTATTCGATCGAAGATTTGAAGCAACTGATTTTCGATCTGAAAAATGCCAATCCCGAGGCCGATGTGTCGGTCAAATTGGTCTCCGAGGTGGGCGTCGGCACGGTGGCGGCCGGTGTGGCGAAGGCGCATGCCGACAAAGTCTTGATCAGCGGTGATTCAGGTGGAACCGGCGCGTCGCCGCTGTCGTCTATTAAATATGCCGGCATTCCCTGGGAACTGGGGTTGGCGGAAACCCACCAGACGCTGGTCCTAAATGACCTGCGGGGCCGCATCAAAGTCGAGACGGACGGCCAGATGAAAACCGGACGGGATGTCGTCATCGCGACGCTCTTGGGTGCGGAAGAGTTCGGCTTTTCGACCGCCCCCTTGATCGTAGAAGGCTGCATCATGATGCGCAAGTGCCATCTCAATACCTGTCCCGTCGGTGTGGCGACGCAAGATCCGGTGTTGCGCAAAAAATTTACCGGCCAACCGGAACATGTGGTGAACTACTTCTTCTTCGTTGCCGAAGAAATGCGGGCACTGATGGCGAAGTTGGGTTTTCGAACCATCGCCGAGATGATCGGGCGCGTGGATAAATTGAAAGTGCATCAGGCGGTCGATCATTGGAAGGCAAAAGGCCTCGATCTCTCGCCGCTCTTGCACGTCCCTAAAGTGAGTCCACACGTGGCGACGCACTGCGTGCAGAAGCAGGATCACGGGTTGGCGGATATTTTAGATAACAGACTTGTCGAGCTGTGCCGTCCGGCTCTCGAGCGCGGCGAAAAAGTTTCCGTGGCGTTGCCGATCCGCAATATCAATCGCACGGCAGGGACGGTTCTGTCCAGTCGTGTCGCCAAGCAATACGGGGTCAACGGATTGCCGCATGACACGATTACGATCAAGTTCACCGGCTCGGCGGGGCAATCCTTCGGCGCCTTTCTCTCCCGAGGCATCACGCTGATCCTGGAAGGAGAGTCCAACGATTATCTCGGCAAAGGGCTGTCTGGTGGAAAAATTATCGTCGTGCCGCCGAAGGAGGCCGCCTTTAATCCCGAAGAGACGATTCTGATAGGCAACACGTCGCTCTACGGCGCGACGTCGGGAGAAAGCTATTTCTACGGAACCGCGGGGGAACGATTTGCGGTGCGCAATAGCGGGGTACGGGCGGTCATCGAAGGCACCGGCGATCATGGCTGCGAATACATGACGGGCGGGGTTGTCGTGGTGCTCGGCAAAACAGGCCGGAATTTCGCAGCAGGGATGTCGGGCGGGGTGGCGTACATCCTCAATGAAGATGGTCAGTTCGAGCAGCGCTGTAATATGGGCATGGTGGAACTGGAAAAGCTGCATGCGGCGGAAGATCTACAGATCGTGCGGGCGATGATTGAGTCGCACCTGAAGTACACCGGCAGCCGCAAAGCCAAACTGGTCTTGGATCATTGGAAGGCGATGGTTTCGAAGTTCATCAAAATTATGCCGATCGACTATAAGCGGGTGCTGGCGGAGCGCAAAGCGGCCGCATTGAAAGAGCAGGCGCAGAAGGATATGGTGGCCCATGGCTGATCCCAAGGGCTTCCTCAAATACACGCGTGAAGGGCCGACGCGCCGTCCACCCGAACTTCGCGTCCTGGATTGGAAGGAACTGTACGAGCCGTTCTCCGAGGATAAGTTGCAGCTCCAGGGCGCACGCTGTATGGACTGCGGCGTTCCATTCTGCCAGAGCAGCCATGGGTGCCCGGTCGTCAACCTGATTCCCGAATGGAACGACCTCGTGCACCGCGGCCGGTGGAAAGATGCGCTGAAGGCACTACAGACGACGAACAATTTTCCGGAGTTTACCGGCCGGCTCTGTCCGGCCCCGTGCGAGTCGGCCTGTGTGCTCGGCATCAACAGCGACCCGGTGTCGATCCGCGTGATCGAATGGAACATCATCGACAAAGGATTCAATGAGGGATGGATCGAGCCGGTGTTGCCCGTCGAACAGACCGGGAAAACGGTGGCGATTGTCGGGTCCGGTCCGGCAGGGTTGGCGGCCGCGCAGCAGCTCGCGCGCTACGGCCATCGGGTCACGGTCTATGAAAAAGCCGATCGCATCGGCGGGCTCCTGCGCTATGGGATTCCTGATTTCAAAATGGAAAAATGGGTCATCGATCGACGGTTGGAACAGATGAAAGCCGAAGGCGTGGAATTTAAGACCGGCGTCCATGTCGGAGTCGATATCGACGGTCAGACCCTGCGGCAACAATATGATGCTGTCTGTCTGACGCTGGGGGCCGAACAAGCGAGAGAACTTCCGGTCCCTGGCCGCGAGCTCAAAGGCATTCATCCTGCCATGGAGTACCTGACGCAGCAAAATAAGCGCAACGCCGGGGATAGCATTTCAGGCGAGACGATTACGGCAAAGGGCAAGCGGGTGGTCATCATCGGCGGCGGCGATACCGGTTCAGATTGTCTGGGGACGACGCATCGACAGGGATGTGTGGAAGTTCGCCAGTTCGAATTGCTTCCTGAGCCGCCCCCGCAACGCGCCGCGTCCACGCCTTGGCCGCTTTGGCCGATGCAATTGCGAACCTCGCATGCGCACGAAGAAGGATGCGATCGGCAATGGAGCGTCTCGACGACGGCCTTTAGCGGTCGCAATGGGCATGTGACGAAACTGCTGGGGCAACGGGTATCGTTTAAAAACGGCGCATTCATTCCCGTTCCGAACACGGCTTTCGAATTGGAAGCCGATCTGGTGCTCCTCGCCATGGGATTTACCGGGCCGGTCAAGAACGGTCTTCTCGATAGTCTCGGCGTCTCGTATGATGCGCGGGGGAGTGTGGCGGTGGACGAGACGTTCATGACGAGCGTAGAAGGGGTCTTTGCCGGTGGAGACACCAAGCGTGGCGCGTCCCTTATCGTCTGGGCGATTGCGGAAGGCCGCAAGATGGCCACTGGTGTCGATCGGTATCTTCGCGCACGCCTAGCTCGAAACCCCGCGTGATCTATCCCAATCGGCAGTCATGTCCCTCGGCCCACGGGTCCTTCAAGGTATGGCTCGCGGGAGCCTTGGGTCTCCTCTTCATGATTCTCGCCGTGCCCTCCGGCGAGTCTGCTTCTCCTTCAAAGCCCACGAGGGTCTTAGACGCCTTGCGCCATGCGGAGCGGGTGCTGTGGCTGGGCGCACATCCGGATGACGAAACCTCGTCCAGCGCGTTTCTCGCCAGAGCCAAGGACGTGGCCGGCACGCTGTACATGGCCAGCCTCACACGTGGCGAAAATAGCGACAAGCTGTGGGGCGGCTTACGGCGCGGGACGTCGATGGGTAAAGCCCGTGAAGCGCTCTTTGCGAAGTCCGCGTCGGTGTTTCATGCGGATGGGTACGACCTCGGCCCCTTCGTGAATGGCCCATACGCGATCGAAGAACTCGATGCGCTACCGCCGAATGCTCCGTTTCATGACTGGCCGTCCTCGACGACATCGGACGATATCATTAAGAAATGGAGCACGGAAGGCGACCCGGTCGGCTATCTCGTCGCGTTGCTCCGTGCGCGCCGCCCCGATGTCGTGATCTCCATGGACGACTACTGCGGGGTCAGCGGGCACGATGAGCACATTGCCGTCGGTAAACTCTTGCGCCGGGCTCTTCAAATGGCGGCCGATCCTCTTGCCTATCCTGAAACGGGCGAATCCTGGCAAGTGCGGGATGTCATCTGGACCGCCTCGGTGCTGAAACCATTGGTGGCGTGCCGCTACTGCAAGTGTGAGGGACTCGCTCCCGTGGAACCGGCCGAAGAAGTGTTCAGTCTCGACAAGTCCAAGACCCACCAACTGACTTATATGGGTGTTCAGTGCCTCGTCGGCCGAGCCTATCAGAATGCGGTTGAAATGAAGAGCTGGACCGATGCACAGATGCGAACGAGCTGCGAGCAGGCACAGGCGGCTGTCGCGCGTGCTTATCGGAGCGGCGTCAAAGGCTCGCCTTTTTTTGAGTCTTTTCGGCACTACGCCGTGAATTGATCCTTGCTGAACCATCGCTGAACGGGGTGGGTCGTCATGCGGATCAGGTCAGTCCCGCATAGTCGCCTTCTTCTCCTCATCCTTATCGTTGTCTCGCTGATCGGCCTCCCGCTCCTTGGGGTCGTGCTGAGTGGACAACCGATCGCGCCGTACCTTGAATTTCCTCCCCTTACCCATCACGTTCAGCATGCCCCGTTTTCCTGGCCGGCCTTTCTCGGTCTCGCTCTTCTGATCGCAGCCGGTCTCACGCCGTGTTTATGGCGGATTATTGAGACCATCAGCTCAAGCCCCAAGCCGGCGACAGAGCAGTCTCTGTTCCCTCTCTGGGGATGGCTCGGCGTGTTGCTCATCGCGCTTGCGTGGTGGCTGGCGTGGACCCGACTTCCCTGGTTTGCTGCATTCCAGCCGTTTACCTTTACGCCCTTGTGGCTTGGCTATATCGTCGTGATCAATGCGCTCACTTACCGTGTATCTCGCGCGTGCTTATTGGTCAATCGTCCGCGATATCTGCTTGTCCTGTTTCTTGTGAGCGCCGCGTTTTGGTGGTGTTTTGAATATCTCAACCGATTTGTGCAAAATTGGTATTACGTTGGGATCGATGATTTCGGTGCTTCGGCGTACGTGTTCTATGCTACACTCTCTTTTTCAACCGTGCTGCCCGCTGTCGTCAGTACGGCTGAATGGTTGAAGAGCTTGAAGCGGTTGGACGCCTTTCGAGATCGTAGGGCGATTGATGTATCGCATCCGGCATTGATCGGCGGAATCGTGCTCGTATTGTCTGCGTCGGGTCTGACCGGAATCGGAATCTGCCCGGATTATCTCTTTCCTTTACTCTGGGTGTCCCCTCTCCTCATTATTACATCGCTTCAGGCCATGCTGGGGCGAGCGACGATCTTCTCCGGCATTCGGCATGGAGATTGGCGCCCCATCTGCTTACCGGCACTCGCCGGCTTACAATGCGGGTTCTTCTGGGAACTCGGGAATTGGCACAGCCTGGCACATTGGGAATATGCCATTCCTTACGTGCATCGCTTCCTGATCTTTGAAATGCCGCTGCTTGGGTATGCCGGCTATCTGCCGTTCGGGTTGGAATGCCTAGCCATCGCGAATCTTCTTACAGTAAGGGACGGACAATAAGGCGTCGTGCTCTTTAACGTAAGCGCACAATCGATTTTTTGCATGGGAGAATTTATAATGATTCCATGAGTCCTCTCGACGAATACAAGAAGAAGCGCCGATTCGGTTCAACGCCTGAGCCGCCGCCCGAACCCAAACAATCAGCGTCAGGGTGCAGCTTCGTGGTGCAAAAGCATCGCGCCAGCCACCTACATTATGATTTTCGGATGGAACACGATGGTGTGCTGAAGTCTTGGGCGATCCCGAAAGGACCGTCGCTGGACCCGGCGGTCAAGCGATTGGCGATGGCGGTCGAGGATCACCCCGTGGACTACTCCGACTTTGAGGGCATTATCCCGGAAGGCGAATATGGCGGAGGCACCGTCATGGTATGGGACCGCGGCACCTATACCGTCGATGGGCCGGACGATGTTGCCGCGGCGCTCAAGAAGGGCGACCTGAAATTTACTTTGCATGGGGCCAAGCTTAAAGGATCGTGGGTACTCGTGCGGACACGAAATCGCCAATGGTTGCTGATCAAGCATCGGGATCCGTACGCCTCCTCCACCGCGGATATTACGGTGACGGCGCCGACCTCGGTCATCACCGGACGGAAATTGGCCGACATCGCGGCCGATGAAGGAGGCGATATCGCGAAGGCCGCGAGCGGCGATCAGCCCTCCTCTGCTCCCTCACCCGGCAAAGGCTCTGCGCGCTCTTCTCGCGATAGAAGGGCGTGATCCGCCCTCTATTCAACCGGCTGATAAGACCGCGATGCCATCGTTGACAGAATCAAGCGTATCGAATACTCTCAGCCAAACTAGGTAATATCACAGGTCGTTCACGCAGAGACGACGGTCTCGAGGGAGGAGGATCGCCATGGCTGAGTACGATGGACCGCAAGAGATATCGGGTAGTGCCATTCTACTGGCATTTTTGAGTGGCGCAGCGGTGGGCGCCGTGGCCGCCCTCCTCATGGCGCCTCAATCGGGACGCGAGTCACGTGAGCAATTGAAAGGCTACGCCCGGCGTGCCGGGGAAAACTTGCGCGAAGTCACCGACAAGGCCGGGGAGACCTGGCAGACGGCGATCGAAAAAGGCGGGGAAGTCGTCCGTGAACAAAATCCATCTTGAGGGACGCCTTGGATGCCGGCCGTGAGGCGATGCGTCGGGCCCGCGAGCAACCGGAGAAGACTAGTGGCCTATGAAGTCGTCATCGGGCTGGAAGTCCATGCCCAACTGCTGACCCAGTCCAAAATGTTTTGCGCCTGCGGCACACGATTCGGGTTGCCGGCGAATACCCAGACTTGCCCGGTGTGTTTAGGTTTGCCCGGCAGCTTGCCGGTGCTCAATGGAACCGCGGTCGACATGGCGATCCGCACCGGTCTGGCGTTGAATTGCGCAGTACAATCGAACCGGTTTGCCAGAAAGAATTATTTTTATCCGGATCTTCCCAAGGGATATCAAATCTCTCAATACGAGACGCCTATCTGCGAGAACGGGTGGATCGAGATCAAAGCGGGCAGCGCCACCAAGCGAATTCGAATTAACCGGGCGCATCTGGAAGAAGACGCCGGAAAAAATGTGCATGATGGCGGGACGGGTGGGAGCCGGGTCGATCTGAATCGCGCGGGAACTCCGTTGCTGGAAATCGTTACCGAGCCCGATATGCAATCGGCCGATGAAGTCGTCGCCTATCTCAAGACCCTCAGGGACATCCTCGTTTATCTAGATGTCTGTGACGGCAATATGGAAGAGGGCAGCTTACGGTGCGAACCGAATCTCTCGTTGCGACCGGTGGGGCAACAAGCCTTCGGCACCAAAGTGGAACTCAAGAACATTAATTCCTTTAAGTTCGTCAAAGACGCAATTGAGTACGAGATCAAACGCCAGACCAAGGTGCTGAACGAAGGTGGAAAAATTTATCAGGAAACCAGACTCTGGGATGTCGACAAAGGACAGACCGCCGTCATGCGGAGCAAGGAAGAGGCGCATGATTATCGATATTTCCCGGATCCCGATTTAGTTCCTATCAAGATTGCATTGGAGCGGCTCGGCCAGGATCGGGCAACATTGCCTGAATTACCGGTTGCCCGACAGCTGCGATTTGTTTCGCAGTATGGATTGCCGGAATACGATGCCGGTATCGTGACGTCGTCCCGCCATTTGGCGGATTATTTTGAAACGTGCGTGAAGCTCTTCAATCAGCCCAAGACCGTGAGCAATTGGGTCATGGGAGAGTTGCTGCGTGAGCTGAATCATTCAGGCACGCCGGTAGAGGCCTCGCCTGTCAGTCCGGAACGCTTCGTCAGTTTGCTGAAATTGGTGGACAACGGAACGATCAGTCTCAAGGCGGCCCGAGATCTGTTTCCAGACTTATATGCCAGTGGAAAGTCACCGGAACAATTGGTTCAGGAAAAGGGGCTCACGCAGGTCTCCGATGAAGGGGCGCTGGAAACGATCATCGATGATGTGATGGCGAAGAACCCTGCACAGCTTGCGCAATACCGTTCCGGCAAGGATCAGGTGCTGGGGTTTTTCGTGGGGCAAGTCCTAAAGGCGTCAGGAGGGAAGGCGAATCCGGGGAAGGTGAATGAGTTGCTGAAGAAAAAGCTGGCGGGTCCGACGTAGTGTGGGTCGTCGAGAGTATTTGAAACAAATCGCTAGTTTTCAAGCACGTATCGCAGAACACCAAGAAAAGATGAGACACGAACGTTCGCGGCCTCAACCGAATGAAGGCCGCATCCATCATTGGCAAATTGAAATCGAGACGTTTCAAGAAGAAATCAAGAAAGCCGAGGAGCGACTGAGAAGAGGGACTAAATGAAAACGTTAGCTTCAGACAAGGTAAGGCAGAAGAAGGAGTTGCTCGACAGCCTTTTGGAAGAACTC
>DATEPO010000017.1:0-9674 GCA_035273145.1 Nitrospiraceae bacterium | reverse complement strand
AACGATCGTGCATATCGCCGCGCAATAAATATTCTGAAGCAATCAGCGGTGAGCGTCTAGCTATCAGCCTAGGAAAATTGTTTTCTCGGCCCAATTGTTATATCGGGGCTGACTGCTGATGGCCGAATGCTGATAGTTGCTTCTCCCTCACCCCAACTCTCCCAGCCGACTTTGAATAATCGTCACAGCCGCCACGGTCGCCGTTTCTGCTCGAAGGATCCGTGGCCCTAAGCTCACCGATGTACATCCCGATGCATGTGCTGCCTCTCGTTCAGCCGCACTCCAACCGCCTTCTGGTCCGATCACCAACAGAATACGGCTCTTGGCATCTTCAGGCAAAGCGATCATCGCGAGACCGCCTTCGTCCGAACGTTCGCTCAAGATCAGTTTCAGTTCTCTCGGTGAGGAACGTAGCCACGAGTTAAATTCAACCGGTGGATGGACCTCCGGCACGTCCCAACGCTCCGCCTGTTGGGCGGCCTCAAGCGCAATCCGTTGCCATCGTTCCTGCTGGGAGCCCAGCCGCTCGAGTCGGGGTCGGGCGATCACACGTTCCGAGATGATCGGTACGATCGACGCCGCCCCCAGTTCCGTCGCCTTTTGAATCACCCAATCCATCCGGTCGCCTTTCAGGATGGCTTGCGCGAGTATGACCATCGGATGCCGCGGCTGTGATCCCTCCCGTTCTTCGAGAACGTGTCCGCGTAGTTGTCGCGGCGTGATCGTCGTGATCTGAATGAAATAGCGCTTGCGGCGATCGTCTCCCACCCATAGCTTCTCGCCTACGGCGACCCGAAGGCTTTTCCGCAAATGGTCCACCAAGGGGCCGGTGATCGTAAGAACGCCATCGGTAAGGTCCGGGGCAGCAATAAAGAAGACGGGCATAGAGGAGTGGAAGCGGAGCAGGGCGGCTTATTCGAAAAACGTCTTCATCTTATCGAAGAACCCATCGCCTTCGGTATCCAGAGACACACCGCTTTCCTTGGCAAACTCCGTGAGCAGTTCTCGTTGTTTGACCGAGAGCTTCGTGGGAATCTGTATTTTCACCTTGATCACCTGATCGCCGGTTTGTTGTCCCTTCAGACTCGGCACCCCAAGCCCTTTCAGACGAAGGTTCTTATCCGGCTGCGTTCCCGGCGGTATTTTGATGATGGTATTGCCTTGTAGTGTAGGCACCTCGACTTTTCCGCCAAGGGTAGCGGTCACGAACGGCACATGGATCTCGCACAGCAAATCGGTATTCTTCCGAGTGAAGACGGGATGCGGTTTGGTCGTGACTGCCACGAAGAGGTCCCCGGGAGGACCGCCGTTGAGGCCATGCTCACCTTCGTTGGAGAGACGCAGGCGCATGCCGGTTTCAATCCCGGCAGGAATGTTGACGGAGAGTGTTCGCTCGCGATAGACCCGCTTGCGGCCCCGGCACGTCGTGCAGGGGTCGGCAATAATCTGGCCGGCGCCTTCACATTGACTGCAGGGCCGGCTGATACTAAAGAAGCCTTGCTGAAAACGAAGCTGCCCGGCTCCTTTGCAAGTCGGGCACACCTTGAGCGACGAGGCAGTCTTCGCTCCCGTGCCGTGACAGTCGTCGCAAGCTTCCCATCGTGGAATCTTCAGTTTCGCTTCTTTGCCATAGACCGCTTCCTCGAAGGACAATTCCAGATTGTATTGAAGATCGGAGCCGCGTTCGGGTCGCTGGCCCCCTCGCGTACCTTGACCGAAGAAATCTTCGAAGATGTCGTTAAACACATCTCCGAATCCGCCGCGTCCATCGAAGCCTTCTGCGCCGAATCCTTGCGCGGTACCGGCATGGCCGAATGTATCGTACCGGCGGCGTTTCTCCTGATCGCTCAGAATTTCATAGGCTTCATTGATCTCTTTAAACTTTTCTTCCGAGACTTTCTTTTGCTGATCACCGGTGTGGAGGTCCGGATGGTGGACACGGGCCAGCTTGCGGAATGCTTTCTTGACCTCTTCGTCCGAGGCGTTTCGTTCGATGCCGAGGGTTTCGTAATAATCTCGTTTTGTCACGTGATCCATAATGAAGTGAGGCGCACAAACGCCGGATCATGGTGAACATGACCCGGCGTTTGTCGGTCGTTATTGTACATTACTTTTTGTCTTTGTCTACTTCTTCAAATTCGGCATCGACGACTTTCTCGTCTGATTTTCCGCCGTCATGGCCTTGTCCGGCATCGGGCCCGGAGCCTCCCCCCGCTGCCGCATCGCCTGCGGCGGATGCCGACGCTTTCTTGTACATTTCCTCGGCCAATTTGTGCGAGGCGGTCGTCAAGGCTTGCACCGCCGATTCGACGGCAGCGGGATCGTCTCCTTCCATCGCCTTGCGTGTCGCGGCTACGGCGTCCGTAATTTTGGTTTTCTCTTCCTCGCCGATCTTGTCACCATGCTCGGCCAGATTTTTTTCCGTCGTGTAGATCATGGTATCGGCTTGATTCCGGGCCTCAGCTAACCGACGCCGCTTTTTGTCTTCGTCGGTATGCGACTGCGCATCCTTGACCATCTTGTCTATTTCATCTTTGCTCAACCCGCTGGATGCGGTGATCTTGATGGATTGCTCTTTCTGCGTCCCCAGGTCCTTGGCGGAAACGTGCACAATCCCGTTGGCATCGATGTCGAACGTCACCTCGACTTGCGGCATGCCGCGCGGGGCCGGTGGAATGCCAACCAAGTCGAATTGGCCAAGCAGTTTGTTGTCATTGGCCATTTCACGTTCGCCTTGAAAGACCCGGATCGTGACCGCGGTTTGATTGTCCGCTGCGGTCGAAAAGATCTGGCTCTTCTTGGTCGGAACCGTCGTGTTCCGTTCGATGAGATGCGTGAACACGCCGCCTAAGGTTTCGATGCCGAGCGTGAGCGGCGTGACGTCCAGTAGGAGGACGTCCTTCACTTCACCCTTCAGCACCCCACCTTGGACTCCGGCGCCGATAGCGACGACTTCATCCGGATTGACACCCTTATGCGGTTCTTTCCCGAAAAACTCGCGCACGGCTTGAATGACTTTCGGCATCCGGGTCATTCCGCCGACCAGCACGACTTCATTGATGTCGCGCGCGCTGACACCGGCATCGGCAAGCGCTTTCTTGCACGGTTCAATCGTGCGCTGCACCAGATCGTCGATCAGTTGCTCCAGCTTGGCTCGGGTGAGCTTCATGACCAAATGCTTCGGTCCGCTGGCGTCGGCCGTGATGAAGGGCAGGTTGATTTCACTTTCCTGCGATGAGGAGAGCTCGATCTTGGCGCGCTCCGCCGCTTCTTTGAGGCGCTGCAAGGCCATGCGGTCCTTGCGCAGATCGATGCCCTGATCCTTCTTAAATTCGTCCACCAGCCAATCCATGATGCGTTGGTCGAAGTCGTCGCCGCCTAGATAGGTATCGCCATTGGTGGATTTCACCTCGAACACACCTTCCCCGATTTCGAGGATCGAAATGTCGAAGGTGCCGCCGCCGAGGTCATACACGGCGATCCGTTCGTCTTTTTTCTTATCCAATCCGTAGGCTAGAGAGGCCGCCGTCGGTTCGTTGATGATACGCAAGACGTTCAGTCCAGCGATTTGCCCGGCGTCCTTCGTCGCTTGTCGCTGACTGTCATCAAAGTAAGCGGGCACGGTGATCACGGCTTCCGTCACTTTCTCGCCGAGGTAATCTTCCGCGGTCTGCCGCATTTTTTGCAGAATCATCGCCGAGACTTCGGGAGGACTATAATGCTTGCCACGGATTTCCACGTGCGCGTCCCCGTTACTGGCTTCGACAATTTTATAGGGCAGGCGCTTCATCGCTTCCTGGACCTGCCGACTATTAAACTTGCGGCCCATTAAACGCTTCACCGAGAAAATCGTATTCTCGGGATTGGTAATGGCTTGTCGTTTGGCAATCTGTCCGACCAGGCGCTCTCCTTTATCGGTGATGCCCACGACGGACGGCGTCGTCCGACTTCCTTCCGCATTGGCGATGACGACGGGGTCTCCTCCGCTCATGATCGCCACGCATGAATTGGTGGTTCCTAAATCGATTCCGATCACTTTACCCATGATGCTCTCCTTCCTCTCTCGGGGCAGCAGCAACGGTCACCATTGCTGCACGTAAAATGCGATCGTGCAGCAGGTAGCCTGGTTGATGTTCTTGAATAATCGTGTGTTCCGGCTGATCGTTCGATGCGATGGTGGCGACAGCTTGATGCCGCGAGGGATCAAATGGTTCACCGACGCTCGTAATCTGCTTGATGCCAAACTTTGAAAGAGTTTCTATAAATTGTTTAAGTGTCAGTTGAACTCCTTCGATGAGCTGATCACAACCTGCTGCAGATTTTGAAAAGTTGACCGCGCGTTGAAGATTGTCGACGATCGGCAGCAGTTCCTTCAAGATGTTTTCATTGGCAAACTTGGCTTGCTCGCGCTGGTCTCGCTGAGCAAGGCGCTTATAATTTTCGAATTCCGCAGCGAGGCGCAGATATCGGTCGTTCAGGCTCTTCACTTCGTCGGTCTTCTCGGCGAGTGCTCGCTCTAATTCATCGGAGGCCGACCCCGTCACGTTGTTCTCTTCTAAGCTGCTGTTTGGATGTATGTTTTTATCCTGTTCGTCCACGACGTCCCTTCCCTCCGAACGGAGATAGCCACCGGCACATTAAAGTCAACCCACAGCATGTTATTTGTCTATTGGATTCACATAACCGAGCGTGGGGTGCTCACTCCTCGCCGCGGGTACGGCGATAGAGCAGTTCAAGTCCTTCGAGCGTCAGATATGGACGGACTTCTTGAATCGTTCTCGATTCAGGGGCGATTAGGGCCGCCAGGCCGCCGGTGGCAATGACCTGTGCCTTTGGGGAAAGTTCTGTTTGCATGCGCAAGACGATTTCGTCCACGAGCCCTGCATAGCCGAAGATAAGACCGGATTGCATGCTGGCGACGGTATTTTTTCCAATGACGGTCTTGGGGCGAGTCAGTTCAATCTTCGGAAGTTTGGCGGTTCGAGAGTACAGGGCGTCCGCGGCGATTCCGAGCCCCGGTGCAATCGCGCCGCCCAAATACTCGCCTGCCTGGGTGATGGCGCAGAAGGTGGTAGCGGTGCCGAAATCGACGATAATGAGACTGCTGCGATAGTGAGCATACGCAGCTGCAGCATTGACCAGCCGGTCGCTGCCGATCTCGTGTGGATTGGGGTACAGGACCTTCACGCCGAGATCAAGATCGGTGGACACGACGAGAGGTAGACGATGAAAATACGCTTCGATCATCTCTTCAAACGTACACGTGAGCGAGGGCACGACGCTGGACACAATCGCCCCGGTGATATGAGACGCTTGAAGTTCTTCCGTTTCAAGCAGTCCCCGAAACAGCAACCCATACTCGTCAGATGTTTTCGATGCATCGGTGGCCAAACGCCAGTGGCCTTTCAGCACACGATGTTCGTAGAGGCCCCAGACAATATTTGAGTTCCCGATATCAACTGCAATGAGCATAGAGCCGTTATTCGTTCTTTGTGTGATTGAAAGCAGTTAGTAAGTAAGTAAATGAGTAATTGGTCGGCATTTTTTTCGACAAGTCACTTAATTTCTCACTTACTCAATTACTTTCTCTTCTCAAGTGGACGACATCGCCGGCGCGAATCGCGACCGGCGTCCTGCGCAATGGGTCTTGAGGATCATCTACCATGACCTGCAGCGATCCGTCGTCCCCAATTGAAACAGCCTGTCCCTCAATACCATCACCACATTGCCCATTGGTCATCTTTACACGCACGCGTTGTCCAATCGTGGTGCACCGGAGTTCATACTCCTGTTTAATATCCGTGAGGCCTGAAAAAAAAGCCTCATAACGGAATTCGAGTTCAGAAAGGAGTGCGGCTAAGAGCACCGCACGGTCAAATGGTCGTCCCGCTTCCGCGGCCAGTGACGTGGCCACATCATGGAGATCAGTTGGAAAGGCATCACGCCACATATTGACGTTCAGTCCAATTCCCACGATCACAAAGCTGGTCGCCGTACCCATTCCGCTGCTTTCACAGAGGAGTCCTCCTATTTTACGCTGCTCGATGAGAACATCATTCGGCCATTTCAATGAAGGTCGTAAGCCCGAGATCACTTGGACGGCACGCGACACCGCGACGGCGGACAGCAGCGGAACCCACGAAAGCCATCGTGAGACCTGATCGGGCGGCATGGGGCGCCTGAGAATAATAGAGCAATAGAGATTCTTGCCCGGCGGCGAATGCCAGTGACGTCCGAGCCGGCCTCGTCCTGACGTTTGGGCGTCCGCCACGACGATCGTTCCGTCTGGCTCGCCGTTCTGAGCGAGGGACATTGCGGCACTGTTCGTCGACGGGGTCTCCTCGAGCATGTGCAGGTATCGTCCCAAGATTTTCGTGCACAGCGCCATCGTGATGGCCTGAGGCGTGAGCGGCTGGAATGCGCTGACAGAGGACGACATTAGGACCTCACGGCTTTGCGAGATCGCCGGGTCTGCCGAGACCGTGTGGTCGCCACAATATCCATACTCAAGTCGGCAGCCGGCGCCGAGTGCGTGAGCGCGCCGATGGAGAGATAATCGGCGCCCGCCGCGGCCATCTCACCCGCGAGGTCGAGCGTAATCCCTCCTGAGACTTCCACCAGTGCACGACCTTTGATATCCGCGACCGCCTGGCGAACCTGAGCCGGCGTCATGTTGTCCAGCAGGATGACATCGGCTTTACCTGTGAGCGACTCGCGAACCTGCGCGAGCGATTGCGCCTCGACAATAATGCGAAGGCCGTGCGGTCCACGTTCACGCGCCGACCGACACGCATCGGCCACGCTTCGTCCCTGCGCGCGGAGGAGCGCCAGGTGATTATCCTTGATTAAGATTCCATCGCCGAGTGAATGCCGATGATTGAGGCCGCCGCCCAGGCGGACCGCCCATTTTTCCAGCATGCGAAGGCCGGGCGTGGTCTTGCGTGTATCCAGGATACGGGTAGGGTAGCCTTTGGTGGCTTGGCAGAACCGAGCCGTCAAGGTGGCGACGCCGGACAGTCGCTGAAGAAAGTTGAGCAACACGCGTTCCGCCATCAAGAGAGAACGGGCGTCGCCTTCAACCGCCAACACAATTGCATTGTTCTCAACCTTGCTTCCGTCGTCAGCGGCTCGAATGATTCTGATCGCCGGATCGATCTGAGCACAAACCTCACGCGCCACCGCCATGCCGACGACGATGAGAGATTGGTGCGCCACGATCGTCCCTCTTGCGCCAATCGGATTGGGAAAGAGCGCGGCAGTCGTCGCATCTCCCAAGGCCACATCCTCCGCTAGGGCCAGACGCACGGCGTCGCGAATTATTTGCATGGGTGGACGGGGCATAGCAGGAGCGTTAGAGCATGCTGCGCAGTTGCTGTTCGCTGCTTGCCAGCATAGATTGTTCGTGCGTCAGTGTCGCGATTCGTTGCCGGTGCTCGGCGACGACATCGGCGGGAGCTTTCGCGACAAATTCAACATTGGCGAGTTTGCCTTCGAGTCGCTTCACTTCCTTCATCGCTTCGGCAGCCTGCTTCACAATCCGATCCAGCACTTTCTGGAGATCCACATCGCCCTCGACGCCGATTCCAATCGTCAATCCTTCTGCGACCAGTCGCAGTACTTTTTGAGAAGGCCAGGTCGCTTGATCGGCGATATGAACCGACGCGCGACTCAACTGTTCGAGATGCCTGTGTAGCTTCTCCAGGCTCATGCGCTCGTCCGGGCCCTTTGCGGCTGCAAACACATTGAGGCGTGCGCCAGGCGGATAGGCGAGCAGCGCGCGCCCGGCTCGAGCCATCGTCACAAATCGTTCAAGCGCCGCAAACTGCTCTTCGATATCTTTGGCTTCCCATGCCGATTGTCGTGTCGGAAAGGGCCGGATCATGATGCTGTCCTGAGTGGACTCATGCGGCAGGGCCTGCGAAATTTCCTCTGTCAAGAAGGGCATGAACGGATGCAGGAGCCGCAGCGTGATTTCAAATGACTGGATCAATGTGGCTCGCGTGCGACGTGCCTCCGTCGATGCCTTGTCCTGCAGCGCCGGTTTCACCAATTCAAGATACCAATCACAGTACTCATGCCAGATGAATTGGTAGAGATAGCCGGCCGCATGATCGAAACGGTACTGCTCCAATGCGGTCGTCGTGTCTTGGATGGTTCGATTCAACCGACTGAACATCCATCGATCGGCAAACGATCGGTCGCCTATTTCCACATGTTCTCGGATGCCTTCCGCATACATCAGTATGAAACGCGCCGCGTTCCAAATTTTGTTGGCGAAATTCCGATACCCTTCGATCCGCTCTTCCGCCAATTTAATATCCCGTCCCGGCGATGCCATCGACGCAAGCGTAAAGCGCAGCGCATCGGTGCCATAGTCTCCCATGATGCTGAGCGGATCGATGACGTTGCCCTTCGACTTGCTCATCTTCTGGCCTTCCGCATCGCGGACGAGCGCATGGATATACACGTCGCGGAACGGTACATCGCCCATGAACTTCAAGCCCATCATGATCATGCGGGCGACCCAGAAGAAGAGGATGTCGAGTCCGGTGACTAAGGTCGAGGTTGGGTAAAACTTTTTGAGTTCCGAAGTCTGATCGGGCCAGCCGAGCGTGGAGAACGGCCACAGCGCGGAGGAGAACCAGGTGTCGAGCACATCCGACTCTTGAAGAAAATCATGTTGGCCACAGTCGGGGCAGTGGGTAGGAGCGCGCAGGGCGACAATGGGCGTTGCCTTCGCTGAAAAGCTGTACGATCGTTTCGTACCAGTGGTCGGCGCCGTCTGAATCGTGCTGTCTTCGTTGCATTGCCTGCAGTACCAAGCCGGAATCCGATGGCCCCACCAGATTTGGCGCGAAATGCACCAATCTTTGATGTCCCGCATCCAGCCCAGATAATTGTTCGTCCAGCTTTCGGGAATGATGCGGATGCGGCCGTCCTCCACTGCCTTCACGGCCGGATCTGCCAGAGGTTGAATGTTGACGAACCATTGCGGAGATAAATACGGTTCCACTACTGTTTTGCATCGGTAGCACTTTCCTAGTGCCATCTTGTGGTCTTCGACCTTGACGAGCAGCTCTCTTGCTTGGAGTTGCTCCTCGATTTTTGGTCGGGCCTTACTCACCGGCAATCCTTGGACACTCTCACGCACCGTGGATTCCACGGCGGCCTTCTGCAAGCCCTCCGGATCGAGTCGAGCATGGGCATCCAAAATGGCCAATCGAGGAAGGTGGTGCCGCTCACCGGCTTCGAAATCGTTGAAGTCGTGTGCCGGTGTGATCTTGACCGCCCCGGTCCCAAATTCGCGATCGACCAGGATGGGATCGCCTACAATCGGAATTTCGCGGGTGGTCAAGGGTAGGTGAACTTTCTTGCCGATCAAATGCCGATAGCGGGGATCGTCAGGATGCACGGCCACAGCGGTATCGCCGAGCATCGTTTCCGGTCGCGTGGTAGCAACAATCAACGATGTCGATGGATCGTCGGCCAAGGGATAGCGGATGTGATAGAGTTTTCCCTTGGTTTCCTCGTGCTCGACCTCAATATCGGACAGCGCCGTGAGGCAACGCGGACACCAATTGATGAGCCGCTCGCCGCGATAGATCAGTCCTTCTTCATGAAGCCGGACAAACACCTCACGCACCGCCTTAGACAGACCGTCATCCATCGTAAAG
>DATEPO010000016.1:0-2763 GCA_035273145.1 Nitrospiraceae bacterium | reverse complement strand
CAAGCGTGGGCTGGCCCTGCTGCTGTGACTGTTGCTTGGCAAAGGCTTCATACTCTGTTTTGAGACGTTCCGCAAAGACAGGCGGCGGTCCCGCCGGAATATGTAAGGGGCTGAGGGTTCGACGCAGCGATTGCACCGCCGTCACGACTTCTCCATCCTGACCGTCCCGCCGATCGTGAAAATATCCAAATGCCGTGATCTCAATGAGATTGAAGAGCGCCGCTGCCGGTTCACCGCCCAGGTCAAACAGCGTCTTGTAAAAATCTCTCCGTTCCAGCGAAAAGCGCTCGCCTGCCCGTTTTTGTTGATAGACGCTATTGGCATCGAGATAGGCGCAGTCGGCCGGGCAGGTAATGCGGGTCATCCGATGCTCCCCACAACACTGGCTGCAAATCGACCCGCCCAACGCTGGACACGGCCGTTTGCCTTTACGCGCATGACAGTAGACACATGTGCTCACTGACCTGGCCCTTTCTTCATCCCGTCGAATCCATAGTCGGCGAGGCTCCGCTTCTTCGCGCCTCCACCGGTCGACGGCCGTTCGAGTCCGTTCATCTCTGCGGCATTCCCGTAATAGTACGGCACAAGAATCAAATGGCCCTTTCGATCGATCCCGATGTCGGCCGGCGTCGAGAGGTATTCGGCAATCACCTCGAATTTCATATCTGGGCGGATGCGCCACACTTTGCCGGCGGAGAAATCCGATACATACATACTGCCCCACTCATCGAAATCGACGCCGCTGAGATTGTGAAAGCGCGCGGAGAAAAATGAATTGGACACCAATTCGCGGACGACGCCCTCTGGGGTGATTTCAAAAATTTTCCCTTTGTTCCAGCTAACCGCCACCAGCTTGCCGGTCTTTACATTCCACGCCAGACCGGATGGGCCTGCCAGGGCTGAGTCTCTCGTCAAGACCGTGATGGCATGTTGTTTTGCGATTTCGACCCGATACACCGTATCGGCTTCGGTATCCGACAAATACAGCATCCCCTTGCCATCGTAAGCTACGTCGATCAGCGCGACGGTTGGATGTGGACCATGCGACCGATTCCCATCCAACGGGACGGTCACAGTCGATTTTCCGGTTTCCTTATCAAACCCACGCAGCGTGTCTATGTCAACGACATAGAGCAGGTGGTCGACAATCGCCATGCCTTTCGGCCCATCCAACGTCGTCCCATTCTGTCCACCTTGAATAAAATGGAGATGGGTCGTTTTCCCATCTTTATCGAGTCTGGTGATAAAGCCATTGTTATCTTTCGCCTCGGACTCGCCGTTTACATTCGAGATGAAATAGAATTCGCCCGACGGATCGGCCACAAAACTTTGGGGCCGTTGAAGCCGGTCGACCTGTGACGCGCTAGCTGGGCTGATCAAGCCCACTGTGCAAAACAGCGCCGTACCAAGCCACATCGCGCAGACAAGCGCTCGGCGTGCGATGAAGAGAAGCCGTGTGTGTATGGACATGAGATAAAGGAAAGCGGCCAGCGATCATTGCAAACGTCTCGTATCGTACTGAAGCGCTGGAGAAGCTGTCAAGAACGGTCCCAAGCTTGACGCCATTTCGAGGGCCCTGGTATTGTTCAGCGGTTCAGATTGCTGAAGGCGGTCCCCAACTTCGTTCTCGGCCAACAAAATCCTCGACGTAGCCCAGATGACTACGCTTGCGGTTTTGTCTCTGCGGTCTTGTTGGATGACCGTTTGCAACCTGTTTCGGCAAGGCATAAGAATGGAGGAGACGGTGGCGGCAAAGATCATCGACGGCAAAGCATTGGCGCAAACGATTCGGGAACGGATAGCTAAGGATGTGGCAGAGCTGCACGCTGACACCGGGATTCGTCCTGGACTCGCGGCGATTCTAGTAGGAGAAGACCCCGCCTCCAAACTCTACGTAAAGAACAAGCAGAAGGCCTGTGACGCGGCCGGCATCTATGTCGATGAACATAAACTTCCCTCAAGTACGACGCAGGCGGAATTGTTAGCGCTGATCGAAAAGGTCAATGCCGATGCCAACGTGCATGGCATTCTGGTGCAACTGCCGTTACCGAAGCAGATCGATAGCAAAGTGATTTTAGACGCGGTCTCTCCCTTCAAAGATGCCGATGGGTTTCATCCCTATAACATGGGGCGACTGGTCGAGGGTATGGCCATGTTTACTCCCTGCACACCGAAAGGTGTAATCAAGATGATCGAATCGACCGGTGTGGGCATCGAAGGCAAGCGTGCCGTCGTGGTGGGACGAAGCAACATCGTCGGGAAGCCCTCGGCGCTCTTACTCTTGCATCGGAACGCGACGGTGACCGTGTGTCATTCGAAGACGAAAGATTTACCGGCTGTTTGCCGAGGCGCTGATATCCTGGTCGTGGCGATCGGGAAGGCGAAATTCGTGACGGCCGATATGGTCAGCGACGGCGCGGTCGTTATCGATGTCGGGGTGAATCGTCTTGAAGACGGCACGTTCGTCGGCGACGTGGATTTTGGGACGGTCAGCCAGAAGGCCGGCTGGATTTCTCCCGTTCCCGGCGGCGTCGGTCCGATGACCATAGCGATGTTGCTGGATAACACACTAGAGTCGGCGAAGCGCACGGCCGGTCGAGCCTAACGAAGAAGGACCATATCTATGAGCAGGGGACCACGGCGTCTCAAAGAGATTTTGGATCGCGGCGAATTTGCCGTTACCATCGAATACAATCCTCCTAAAGGCACGAATATTTCCGCCATTGTGGAGAGCGCGAAAAGCCTGATCGGACGGGTGAGCGG
>DATEPO010000015.1:0-2170 GCA_035273145.1 Nitrospiraceae bacterium | reverse complement strand
CGAATCTCACGGCCAGTATCTATCCGCTCCAGCGCTCAAGACGGATGTGCAGATGATCATTTCTGGGCTCATTGTCCGGGCTACCGTCCGCCAACAATTTAAAAACGACAGCGCCGAATGGGCGGAAGGCATTTATGTCTTTCCGTTACCCGAGCATGCCGCCGTCGATCATCTCAGTATGCATATCGGCGAACGAATCATCGAGGGTATGGTCAAAGAGCGAGGCGAAGCCAAGCAGACGTATGAGAACGCCAAATCGGAAGGAAAGCGGGCTAGTCTTGTGGAACAAGAACGTCCGAACATTTTTACGACTTCTGTCGCGAACGTTGGCCCCGGCGACGATATCACTATCGAGATTCAATACCAACAGACGCTGCACGGCGATCAGGGACAGTTTCGTGTGCGGTTCCCGATGGTCGTGGGGCCACGGTACGTTCCCGGTATCGCCAATGCGGAGACGGTACGCAGCTTCGATAGCCACGGATGGCCGAAAAACACAAATCAAGTTCTCGATGCCTCGCGCATTACGCCGCCGGCGCTCAATCCGAAGCACGGCTCGATTAATCCCGTCAGTCTTATGGTCGATCTGACACCCGGCTTTCCGCTCGCGGACCTAGAATCCCGCTACCATCCCATCCACAAGCAGGAACACGACGGCCGCTACACAACCACCTTGGCAGGAGGCCAGGTCCCTGCCGATCGGGACTTTGAATTGGTGTGGCAACCGGCCGAAGGGCAAGCGCCCACCGCCGCGTTGTTTTCTGATGAGAAAATCGGGAAGGCCTATGCACTCTTCATGGTCATGCCGCCGGCCTTGGCGGCAATTCAAGATCACCGAATCCCACGCGAGGTCGTCTTCATCATCGATACGTCCGGCTCGATGCATGGCGATTCGATCGAACAAGCCAAGGCGGCGCTTCAATTGGCCATAGCCCGTCTGAGCGTTGAGGATCGTTTCAACATCATTCAGTTCAACAGCACGATGGATGTGCTCTTTTCCGAAGCAGTGCCCGCCACGCAGAAGAATGTAGCGACAGCCATGCAGTACGTCAGTCGCCTGATTGCCCAAGGCGGGACTGTAATGCTGCCCGCGTTGCAACGCGCCTTAGATGGGAAGGACCACACGCAGCTGCGTCAAGTGATCTTCCTCACCGATGGACAGGTTGGCAACGAGGATGAATTGTTCAAGACAATCTCAGCACGCTTAGGCGACAGTCGGCTGTTCACGGTCGGCATTGGGTCGGCTCCGAATAGTTACTTCATGCGCAAGGCAGCCGAATTCGGGCGCGGCACCTTCACCTCTATCGGCAAGACGACCGAGGTGCAGGACAAGATGGAGGCGCTCTTTCGGAAAGTCGAATACCCCGCGCTGACCGACATCACGCTCGATCTGCCTCCCGACGTGCATGCCGAGATGTTTCCTTCGCGCATTCCCGATCTCTACCTCGGCGAACCAGTGGTGGTTTCTCTCAAAGCCGACACACTGCCGGGTCACGCGATACTCCATGGCCGCTTTGGGCCGACACCCTGGCACATCGATCTCTCGCTATCGAGCGGACAACAGCGTGACGGCGTCTCGGCCTTCTGGGCCCGAGCCAAAACCGAGTCGTTGATGAACGAAGAGATCCAGGCTATGGACAAAGAAGCCCTTCGTCGATCGGTCATCGATGTGGCATTGCAACATCACCTGGTCAGCCGGTATACGAGCTTGGTGGCGGTCGATGTGACACCGGCTCGGCCTCACGACGAGGATGTGAAGACTCATGCCATGAAGACGAATCTTCCACATGGCCAGGATTACGAACATATCTTTGTGTTGCCGCAGACGGCCACCAGCGGGCAGCGTCAGATTTTCATAGTATTGTTGTGTTGGGCCGTCGCGTTCCTCGTGTTCGGATTGAGAAAGCGGCGGCATGACACGTAGAGCTGTCACGACGCTGATCCTAATCCTCATTGCCATCGGTACGTGGCACTTCGGACATGGTGCATGGGTCTATGTGAAAGCTCAGGCCGCGCAAGATCTGCTTCATCGCGCTTGGGCGAGAACGATGAACGGAGAGCGCAATGTAAAACCCTGGCCGCGGGCCGACACGTGGCCCGTGGCCAGATTACGAGCGCCTTACCATGGCATGGATATGATCGTGTTAGCGGGGGCCAGCGGGCGAACGTT
>DATEPO010000014.1:0-14923 GCA_035273145.1 Nitrospiraceae bacterium | reverse complement strand
CAGGCATCCACGACAATCACATCGTGCACCCACCGCAGAGACTCCAGACATGCGCCGACGTTGCGTTCCTCGTTTTTTGTAATAACAACCGCAGCAATAGTGCTCATACAACGTTCGAGGTTCGAGGTTCGAGGTTCCAAGAAACTCCGGAAACGTAAACTTAGAATATCGAACGTCTTTATCCCTGCAGTCTTATCCATGAGCCATTCAAAATGTAAAAAGGCTAAAGTCATTTTTCATTTTGCACTTTAAATTTTGCATTGGCAGATGCCTCCCACAGCTTGGCGTATTTGATGAATGTGTAATAGGCGTACAGGCCCGATAAAATCAAGCCGGGTATGCCGTCGCGAAAGCCGGCGCGCGCGACATACATTTTCATAAAGGTAAACACGGGATGCGTGACCAACTGATGCGGATGGAATCGCTTTCCCTGCTCGACCATCCGCTTCGCCATGAGATCTGAGTAGCGATCCATTTTGGACAAATAGTGATCGATGTCTCGAAAGGGGTACTGCAAGGCCGGTTCCTTCAGATAGCCGATCGATCCCTCCACATCGAAGCTTTCATGGACCAACTCGTCACGATACCGCAGCCTATTTTTTCGGAATAATTGCGGCTGACGATAATCGGGATACCAGCCGCAATGGCGAATCCATCGACTGAGAAAGTAATTTTTTCGAGGGACGAAATAGGCAGCGGCAGCGTCCGCGCTGTGTATCACGCGATTCAATTCCTCACGTAATGCCGGCGTAGCCCGCTCATCCGTGTCAAGGCTGAACACCCAGTCATGACTGGCATGCGCCACCGCTTCGTTCCGAAGACGCCCGAAGCCGTGAAATTCATGTTGGAACACCTTATCGGTAAATTCACGGCTGATCTTTTCAGTGGCATCGGTGCTGTACGAATCCACCACAATCAGTTCATCCGCCCATGCCACGGATTCCAGGCACGCTCGCATGTTCGGCTCATCGTTATAGGCGATGACGTACACGGACAGCTTAGACATGCAGTACTCTGAGCGGCTCTTGCCTCGTCACGATATCTCGAAGGTGCTGAATAACCAGATCCGGATCGATTCGATCCAGGCAGTCCCAATAGGGGCATGCCTCATAGATACACTTTTCACACGTCGGGACATCGGGGCGTAGAACCACGCCGTTGCCCAATGGCCGCCACCGTGCCGGCAGATTATTTCGCCGGGGGTCGAACAAACTGACAGTAGGCACACCGAGCGCTGCAGCGAGATGAGCCGGACCGGTGGCGCCCGATACAACGGCATGGCTCGCTCCAATTACGCCCATCAGCTCTCGCACGGACAGTTGCCCCATGAGATCCAGCACGCCCGGCATATCGGGAAGCGTACCGCGCTCGGCATAGAACTTCTCACGCTCTGCTGAAGTTCCCGTCAGCGCCACACCAAAGCCTGCATTTATCAGCCGCTTTGCCAAGCGCCAATAGTGCTCGCCTTTCCATCGCCGCGCGGCAAATCCTCCGGGGTGCAGCACAACACGAGGCGCCGGCACGGCGGCTGTCCGCCTGACCGCTGATTGACGTTCTTCGTGAGTCAGCACCAGTGAAGGGCGCGCGGGAGAGCCGCCGTCAAGGCCCAATCCGGCAAGCAAGCCCACATTATAATCGGTTTCATGCCTGGAAAAATCACTGCGGTGTTGATAGACACGCCGGTTGGCGAATATGCTGTACCAGCGATATCCGGTCGCCACGCGTAACGGCACACGTGCGAGCCAAGCCGCCATCATGAGCCGTCGAAACGGTTTCAGGAACACGACCGCATCAAACCCGTGCTGAAAGAGGTCGGTCAACTCTCGCAGCGACTCGTGTCCCGTCACCGCCACCACTTCATCCACATCTGGATGATGATCGAAGAGCGGCGCCGCATACGCACTAGACAGAAAGGCGATCCTGACCTGTGGAAGCAGGCGACGCAATGCAGTGGCAACCGGCAGACAGAGTACCTGATCGCCAATACCGTCCGGCCTGACGAGAAGAATGTTCGAGGCGAACCGTTCGAGGTTCGAGGTTCGAGAAGACGAAGCGTCCGATGTAACATCGGAAGTTGATGGACCTTTCTTATTCACCTCGAACCTCTTGACCCATCCTTCTTCCACGTTCAACTTCGAACCTTTTTGAGCTGTTCCCGCACCGCTTCGACGACGATCTTCGGATCAATGGCGGTGAGGCATTCAAGCGGCATAGCATTTCGACACGTCCGACTGAAGCAGGGACTGCAGGGAACGCCGCTCGTAAGCACCCGATGCGCGGGTCCGTATGGACCGGTTCGTAGAGGACTTGTAGGACCGAAGAGGGCGACTACCGGGATGTTCATCATGGCGGCAATATGCATAGGGCCCGAGTCATTCGTCAGCAGCAGAGACGCCGAGGCTAGAAGGGCCGGCAACAGCTCGGGGTTAGTCTGACCGGTGAGATCGATGGGTGCGGTCTGCATCCGACTGATGACAGCTTCAGTAACCGCTCGATCATCGGGGCTGCCGATCAGCGCTACCCTCGCCAGCCCTTCATCCTGTATGGCATCGGCCGTGGCTGCAAAATGCCCGGGCGGCCAACGCTTGGTGTCCCATCGCGCCGACACATGCATGGCAATCCATGGTGTTCCCGAAGCGAGGCCGGAACCGTTCAGCAGATGAGCGATGCGATCACGATCGCCGGCGGCAAGCCTTGTGCGGAATTCAGGATCTCCTTTCGGGGCAGCACCCACCGCCGTGGCGACGAGTAAATACCGATCCACCGCATGCATGTCCAACGTCGGAACCGGGATGCGCCGCGTATACATGAACCGGCTCCCCTCACGAGCATTGGCAAAACCGACCCTCCTGCGACAGCCCGTCAACCAGGCAACCGCGCCGCTGCGAAAGAGACCCTGGAGATCGATCACAAGATCAAACGATTCTGCACGGAGTCCCGGCACCAGATGCAGCCATCCCTTTAGCCCCGGCTCTATCGGCCAAACCTTGTCCAATCCGTCCACTCGCGCCAACACGCCGGCCCACCGGCGCTTGACCAACCATGTTATATGAGCAGAAGGAAACCGATCGCGCAAGGCCGCTAAGGTCGGCAGGGCATGAATGATGTCACCCAGCGAACTTGGTTTAATAATGAGAATACGTCGGTAGTCGGACATGTCACGTAAATCGTGAATCGTTATGTGTTAATCGTGAAAGTCGTGAGGACTTGAACGTTATTCGTGAATCGCAAGCCTGACATTAGGACGTTTAACGTTTCACGCATAACGGTTCACCTCCCCGAAGATCCACTCCACGGCGTCCCAGAGATCGTCTGCAATGAAATCCGGTGAGACCCCGTGACGCTGTATATCTCCGATTGTCTCTCGCCGGGTCTGGCCGGACAGCACGAGAATCCCGCGCGCCCCGACCTGCCTGGCTACTTCGAGATCTCGTGACTGGTCGCCAATGACATAGGTTCGGGAGAGGTCGAGATTCAAATCCACGGCGGCTCGATGAATCATGGCCGGCTGCGGTTTTCGGCAACGACAGCCGTCATCCGGATGGTGCGGACAATAATAGATGGCATCTAAGCGCGCGCCGCCCGCTTCGAGCCGAGCCAGAAGCACTGAATGAATGGTCTTAAGTTGATCCACGGTGATGAAGCCGCGGGCAATGGCTGATTGATTAGTAACAAGCACCACCCGGGCCCCTGCCCGATTCAAACGCGCCACGGCGTCAATGACACCGGGAAGGAGGTCCAGTTCCTGGGGAGACTTGATGTATCCCGTGTCGCGGTTCAGTGTCCCATCGCGATCAAGAAAGACCGTCACGCCGGACAAGGATAAGTGCGGAGTGCGGAGTGCTGAGTGCTGAGGAGAGGCTGAGGCGGAATTCACCATTTTGCCTTTTGCCTTCTCCATTTGTAATTCTTTCGCCGCCGCCCCATACACCTGTTCTACGGTCACCCCGATCATGCATCGATGATCGATTGGACATTCTCGTAGCAGGCACGGCGAACATTCAACGGACTGACGGACGATCTGATGATCATCGCCGCATGGCGCCGTCGTTGTGGAGTCCGTCGGACCAAAGACCGCCACGACCGGCACACCGAACGCGGCGGCAATATGCATCGGGCCCGTATCGTTCGTGAGAAAGAGCCGGCAACGTTTAATGACGGCCATCAATTCGCGGATCGACGTCCGGCCGGACAGCACGACCGGCTTGCAAGGCATCTGCTTGGCGATAGCCTCTCCTAAGGCTTCTTCCCCCATTGCCCCGACGATTACGACGCGCCCTCCGAATTGCTCCACGATTCGGTTGGCCGTTTCAGCGAACCGTTCGGGGAACCAACGCTTGGCGCTCCCATAGGTCGAACCGGGATTGAGGCCGATTAGCCTATCCGTCGGCTGAATTCCCGCTTCTGCGAGGCGGTGGTTCATGAGCCGTTCTTCAGATTCGCTCACAAACAGCCGAGGGACGGCCGTCGAAGCCACGATGCCGAGTGGACGGAGAAGATCCAGGTAATAATGCGTCTGATGCTCGAGATTGGTTCGGTCCAGCACCTCGATAGAATCGCTCAGCAAAAAGCCTCGGCCATCGGTACTATACCCATACCGGCGAGGGATTCCGGCGAGAAACGCGAGCAAGGCGGCTTCAAACGCATTTTGAAAGAGAATCGCGAGATCGAACCGACCGCGCCTGAGTTCGCAGGCCAACGTCCACTTGCCGCTTAACCGCGCATGGCGACCTCGATGTTCGTACACGAGCAGGCGATCGATCGCAGGATGCTGTTGATAGAGTTCGGCGATCGCCGGCTTGACCAACAAGGTGATGGTGGCCTTCGGGAAGGCCCGACGAATCGCCGACAAGGCCGGCTCACTCATTACCGCATCGCCGATCCAGTTGGTGCCGCGTATCAGAATACGTGCAGGCGCCGGGCGAGCGGCGAGGGACGAGGGTTCCGATCTTGTATGTTGTGTTTCCACCTTGTCCTTACCTATCGCCCCTCGCCTCTGCCGTCTCGCCAAAAATGAGTTTTTTAAACCGGTCTTCACCCTCAAAGATCTGCGTCTCCAGCCGCACGGCCCAGACCCGCATGGGAAGAGCAGGAAGCCTCTGTAATTTTACGGCATCTTTCTCAGTCGTGACCAGCACCGATGCCCCGCCCCCCGCAGCCCGCGCTTGAACGCGATCGACATCCGAGATCGAATAGGCATGATGATCCGGAAAGACGACTTCGTCGACGACGATTAGGCCCTGGCGGAGTACCGAGTCTCGAAAGGCGCCCGCGTTCCCGATTCCGCTGAAGAGAACAACCCGCTGCCCCGCGATGTTCTCCGGAGGCACATACGACCCGTTACTCACCTCGAACATCCCCTGCGGCATAAAGCGAATAAGGATCGGCTGCACAATCTTCCCCGTGGCTCGTTGAATTATCGCGACGATCGGCTGCGCGTCAACATTCCCGTCCACTCGTGTTACAAGCAAGGCCGTCGCCCGCGCGGCAGAGGACAAGGGCTCACGAAGCCGGCCGGCCGGCACCAGCGCGTGAAGGCCGCGTGTATCGCTTGCATCAACAAGCAACAAATCCACATCGCGAGCGAGGGCCCGATGCTGAAATCCATCGTCAAGCACGACACAATCCAGGCGATGTTGCGCTAAGACCCACCGACCGAGTTGATAGCGATCCGCTGCGACTGCGACGATGGCGCCCGGACAGCGCTGAGCAATCAGAAACGGTTCGTCTCCCGCCTCGTCCGGTCCTACGAGGATCTTCTGGCCATCCGAGACCAAGACTCGTGGCGCTCGGCTTCGACGGCGATAGCCTCGACTCAGCACAGCGACCCGATGGCCGGCGGCAAGAAGCGCTTCTGTCACGGCAATGGTAACCGGCGTTTTGCCGGTGCCGCCGACCGTCAAATTGCCTATGCTCACGACACGACAGGGCAATCGTCGTTGAGACAGCCACCCTCGATCGTAGAGACGATTGCGGCCTTGAGTCACCCACCCATAAGGCACGGACAGTGCTCGAAGCCAGAACGATGAACGAGACACCATGCATGATGAACGGCCGGTCAAAGAGGGGCTCCGAACAGTCATCGTTCATCGCTCATCGTTTACCGTTGCGTGTCCAGCCGGGCCTGTCTATTAATGATGTTCATCTGCTGATCCGCGCTTGCCGTTCGTGTACGGAGCAGGCGCGTGATGACGCCGGCGGTTTGTTCAAGGGCGCCCCTGTTGTCTAAGACGACCTGTTGAGCCGCATGGCCCATCCGCTCGAGCGCCGATCGATCTCGCAGCAGAGCCGCCACGTGCACGGCCAGATCGGCTCCATCGGCCGCTCGTCGACCGCCATCAGCCCGGAGCAGCAGGTCGGCAATCTCCGCGCAATGATCGGTGTATGGCCCGAAAAAGACGGGCTTGCGCCAGATGGCAGGCTCCAAGAGATTATGCCCCCCGATAGGTACGAACGTGCCTCCCACGAACGTAGCGACCGCATAGCGATAGACCTTCGCCAGCTCACCTCGCGTATCGAGAATGAGAACCCGTGGCCCTTTCAACGGAGCCGATTCACTCGTCGGCAGGCTTCGCCGAACGGCCGGAAATCCTCTGGCCGCGACGGCCGTTTCAACCTGAGCCGCTCTCTCGATGTGCCGGGGCGCCAAGAGCAGGATCAGGTTAGGGAATTGCTGCACGAGCGCCCGATAGCAATCCAGCACTTGTTCTTCCTCCCCCGGATGCGTGCTTCCCGCAACAAAGAGTTCCTCATCATCCGTGAGCAGCAGATTACGAAGGGCATCGGAGTCAGTCTGTTCGATGTGAGGAACCGGCTGATCGAATTTGATGTTGCCGGTGCACAGGACCCGGTCCGCAGGCGCGCCTAAATTTGTGATGCGCTCCGCGTCGCGGTTCGATTGCATAAGGCAGCAGGTGACAGCCGCCAACATCTGTTTCATCAACGGACGGATGAATCGATAGCCTCGGTATGACCGAGAGGAGAGGCGCCCATTCACTAAGACAACGGGCACCCCGCGGCTCGATAGTATCCGCAATAAGTTCGGCCAGAGCTCCGTTTCAACACAGATAAACAGCGCGGGCCGCCATCGTTGAATCACGCTGGACACGACCCACGGAAAGTCCAACGGCACATAGCGATGCTCGGCGACACCCGCCAAACGTTGTTCGACGGCTTCGCGGCCTGTTTCCGTGACGGTGGTGACGATCAGTCGATAGTCGGGATGCTGAATATGCAACATCCGTACGAGCGGCACCGCGGCAGTAACCTCTCCCAACGAGACGGCGTGCACCCAGATCACCGGCTGTGTCGATTCACGATCGCCTGACTCCGACGGGTACCATCCTACCCGCTGAGGAATGCCGCGGCGACACCGCTGCTTCGCCAACAGAATGGTGAGAATAGCCGGCGATGCAATCAGGAGCGCCAGATTGTAGAGAAAGTACCACATGGCGATTTCGTTATTCGTGAATCGTTATTCGTTAAACGCCAGTTTTTAGTCCTCAACTCAACACTAAGCGCTCATAATTCAGACTAAACTTCTTGCGATTAACGAGTAACGTTTAACGATTCACGAGTTCATCCGCCTCCTCCGTAAGCCGATTCAGCGCCGTCTCAAGCTCACGCCGCTTGGCTTCCATCTGACCCCGGTCGGCGTCACGCGGCACCCAGATCGGACTGCCCCAGAGGAAGACACCTTGCCCGAATGGGTACGGGACTAGGAACCGATCCCAACTGTTAAAGAGTTTTTTTTTGAGCAGCTAAACGTCAGCGGCAAAATTGGAAGACCGGTCACCTTCGCAATCTGAATCACACCGGGCTGCGCGACGTACCGTGGACCTTTGGGTCCGTCCGGGGTAATCGCGATATCGGATCCGGATCGTCCGACCTTGATCAGTTGTCGGAGCGCCGTACTCCCGCCTCGCGTGGACGATCCTCTCACGAAATCATAGCCGAACCGAGACATAACCTGACTGATCAATTCACCATCACGATGTTGACTGATCAATACATGGAGTTCACGCCCAAAGTACGCTAGAGGAATCATCAATTGGCGCCCGTGCCAAAAAGCCAGAATGATGTGCTTGCCCTCGCGGTAAAGATCCTCCACCGCATCGTTCCCATGAACGGTCACGCGCATGGACATTCCCAACAGTCGAATAATCGACGCCCCGAGCGGCGGAAGCAGGGCGAGGGCCAACCGATTAAGAAACACGAGTTTCATCTAATATTAAATTTTGAATTTTTAATTTTGAATCGCCTTACGGGGCCGCGTCCTGAAACTGCAAAGCGTGGAGCCGCTTATATTGGCCGTCTTGCCTCAACAGATCTTGATGTGAGCCGATCTCGACGATGCGCCCCCGATCCAGCACGACGATGCGTTCGGCATTCTGAATCGTGGATAAGCGGTGCGCGATGACCAGCGTGGTGCGATTGTTCATCAAATTGGCAAGCGCGAGCTGAACGATGCGTTCGGACTCGGAATCCAACGCCGATGTCGCCTCGTCTAAGATCATGATGGGAGAATCACGCAAGATGGCCCGTGCAATCGCCAGTCGCTGGCGTTCGCCGCCCGACAGCTTGACACCGTTTTCGCCGATGAGCGTGTCATATCCGTTCGGCAGGCGCAGGATAAAGTCGTGGGCATAGGCGGCCTTCGCCGCCTCGATGACCTCATGCTCGGACGCGTCCATGCGTCCGTAGGCAATGTTGTACTTGATCGTTTCATCGAAGAGCACCGTACTCTGTGACACGATACCGATTTGCCGCCGTAGCGACTGCAAGGTGTGTTCTCGGATGTCCTGGCCGTCGATTAACACGCTGCCTTCGCTTGGTTCATAGAACCGCGGGACGAGGCTGACCAAAGTCGTCTTTCCGCTCCCGCTGCTTCCGACAAGCGCCACTACTTCCCCGGCGGTGACGGTCAGATCGATGCCCGTGAGCGCCGGGATTTCACTGCTCTCATATTGAAACGTGACGCCTCGAAATTCCAACGAACGAGCGATCGGCGCCAATTCCTTCAAGCCCTGGTCCCGGCTTTTCTCGTTCTCCAGGTCCAGCACGGCAAAGACCCGTTCCGCGGCAGCCAGGGCTTGTTGCACCGTATTGTTCGCCCCCGAGAGCCGGCGAATGGGCGTGTAGGCCATGAACATGGCCGTCAAAAAGGAGAAGAAGGCGCCGGGAGTCATGGCTTCCTGGATCACCAAATAGCCGCCATACCACACGATGGCCGCCACACCGACGACGCCGATCACTTCCATGTGAGAGCTTCCGAGCGAGGAGACTTGAATGGCTTTCATCGTCATGCCGAGAAACGCTTCATTGCTGTATCGAAACCGTTTCCCTTCTGCGTCCTCGCGGCCGAACGCTTTCACAATGCGGATCCCCGCGAGGGTTTCCTGAAGCGTGGAGGCCATGTCGCCCATACGCTCCTGCCCCCGCGTGGACAGCTTTCGCAACCGTTGCCCCATCCGCACCATCGTGTACGAGGAGACCGGGATCACGAATAACGTCACCGCCGCCAGTTTCCAATTCTGATAAAAAATGACCACAAACATCGCGAGAAATGTCAAACTTTGCAGAAACAGGTCTTTCAGCACGCCAACGACCGCATTGGCCATGAGGCTGACATCGTTGATCACACGCGCCACTAATCGACCTGAGGTATTCGAGTCATGGAAGCGAACCGGCAACCGCATCAACTGGAGAAACAGCGCCTCACGGATATCGGTGATCACTTGGTTGCCGACATAGTTCATTAAATAATTCTGTCCGTAGCTGAAGGCCGCCTTGAGTACGGCCACAATAAGAATGGCGATCGGCAGCACGTTCAGTAGGAAGGTATCTTTATTGATGAAAATGCCGTCCAGGACCGGACGGACCAGCCAGGCATAGGCCCCCGTTAAGCCGGCGACGAGTGCGGAGAAAATGAATGCGGCAATCAGCCGTACTTTATACGGCTTGAAAAACTCGAGAAGTCGAACAAAGTGTTTCATGTACGGCACTCCGCCAATACCACGGCGGCTGCGCGTTGAGAGGCTCCCGGTTCGCCAAGCGATGCCCGCACCTCTTCAAGCGCCTTCTGCATCTGTCGGTACGCCGTGCGATCCCGCAACAAATGCGAGGCTTCCTCGGTCAACCGCTCAGGGGTTACCTCATCTTGCAGCACTTCCGGCACAATGGACCGGCCGGCAATGAGATTGGCCAGGCCGATCCATTTCACACGGACGAGCTGCCGAGCTAACCAAAATGTCAATTTGGGGGCGCGATAGACGATGATCATCGGTGTTCCGACAAGAGCTGCCTGCAGCGTCGCTGTTCCGGAGGCGATCAGCAGCACATCGGCCGCGGCCATGACTTCATTCGGCTGATGCTTCACGACGCGAATATTGACCGGACTGCTCGCCAATAATTGATTCACCAGACTGTCTTGAATGGTCCCGGCTTGCGCCATGATCACTTGAAGCCCTGGATACAGGCGGGCGAGTCGAGCCATCGTTTGCAACAGGACCGGAAGAATCAATTGCACTTCGCCCACCCGGCTTCCCGGCAGAAGACCGATCACCGGAGCCGACGACTCCAGTCCGAACTGCTTCCGTAGCTCAACGCGGTCATAGCACGGCTCTACCGCATCCAAGAGCGGATGCCCCACGAACGTGCACGGCACCCCGGCCGCTCGGTACAGAGGCTCTTCAAACGGCAGCGTGACGATGACATGATCGACTCGCCGTTGCATCCACCGCATTCGACCCGGCCGCCACGCCCAGAGCTGGGGTGCAATGTAATATACCACCCGGTGGCCGGCCTTTTTGGCAATCCTGGCAAAATGAAAATTTAGACCTGGGTTGTCGATCAGCACAACGGCATCCCACGCTTCCGTTTGCAGCAGACGCCGCACGGTCTTCAGCCGATGGACCACGGCGCGGACCGCACTCGGACCAATGAGCCCGATGATATCTAAATGGCCGATGCCCTCCACCACATTGACGCCGGCCGCCTGCATGCGAGCGCCACCGACGCCGACCAACGCCGCATCCGGAGACAGAGCCTTGATCGCTATAGCCAAATTGGCGCCGTGTAAATCGCCGGAGGCTTCGCCCGTAATGATGAGAATGCGCGGCATGGTTTAGAAGCCGAGATAAAAGGCAAAAGGGAAAAGTTCACACTAAGGTCATCAAGGTCCTCGAATTCCTACTTTTAACTTTTAACTTCACCCTCCACCGAGTGTCGCTGCACAAAGGAGCCGATCGATTCCAGGACTTGATGGGCGAGCGCCAGCGCTGCGGCGCCATCTTCCCCGGAGACGACCGGCGGCGCCTTGGAGACAATCGCATGGAGAAATGCCTCTAATTCCAGCTTCAATGGTTCATCGTCGGTCGTCTTGGCAGGCTCCACAAAAATTTCAGGACGTTGGTTGGTGCCGAGTTGCCGACGCAAAATCGCAGCTTGGCGAGCCTGATAGTCCACCGACAGATACGAGTCGCGCTGGAACAGGCGAAGCTTTCGCATCCGCATCGTCGAGACACGGCTCGCCGTGAAATTGGCGACACACCCGCTGGTAAAGGCAATGCGCGCATTGGCAATATCGATCGTCGAAGATAAGACGGGCACTCCGGCGGCCCGCACTTCCTCCACTGTCCCGGGATGAAAGGAGAGGACCATATCGAGATCGTGAATCATGAGATCCAGCACGACATCGACATCCGTGCCGCGTTCTCCAAACGGACTCAATCGATGGCACTCGATGAAGCCGGGTCTGTTGATTTGAGACCGCACCGCGCGAATCGCCGGATTGAACCGTTCGATGTGTCCGACCTGCAAGACACATGCGCGCCGGTGAGCCAACTCAATCAGTTCCGTGGCTTCCGCGAGCGTGACGGTGATGGGCTTTTCCACCAACACATGCACACCCGCATCGAGGGAGAGTTTCGCGACGGCATGATGGGCTGAGGTGGGAACGGCAATGCTGACCGCATCGACCTCACGAAGAAGTGCGGCCACCTCTGAATAGAAGCGAACGCGGTGCTTGTCGGCGATGACCTGCCCCCGCTTCGAATCCTGATCCGTTACCCCGACCAGGGTAGATAGCGGTAGTGCGGCATAGAGACGGGCATGGTGTTGCCCCAAATGGCCGACCCCGATGACGCCGACTCGTAGCTTCTGCATATCGTTATTCGTGAATCGTTATTCGTGAATCGCACGAAGATCATGACATATCTTACGTTTGACGATTCACGAATAACGATTAACGCTTCTCAGCTATTCCCACGATCGCGATGCCTGCTTGGTCGGCCTTGCGCAAGGTCTCGTCTCGGTCGAGCAGCACGGTGCGACCCGATTCCAGGGCGAGGACCGACGCATGCACGGTCTCCATCGTCTCAATGGTGCGCGGTCCAACCGCGGGCAGATCGAAGCGCAAGTCTTGTTGGGGTTTACAGCGTTTCACCACCACCACGCCTTCGCGGCCGAGCGCCCCCGCCCGGCGGATCGTTTCATCCGTTCCCTCCACCGCTTCCACCGCCACCACGACTCGGTCTTTGATGACCACGCACTGACCGATATCCAATCGCCCGATTTCATGCGCCATGTCCCATCCAAAATGAATATCGTCCCACTCTTTTTTCGTAGGAGCGCGCTTCGTGAGCGTCCCGTCCTCGACCAGAATGCCGGTCAGCCCGAACGTCGACTCCCGAATTTCAATACCTTCCCGCTCCAACTCAGCCGCAATTTCGCGAAGAATGGCATCGTCCTTCCAAATTCGCAGCCGGCTCGCCAGTGCGAGTGCGCGAAAGTCCGGCCGCACGGTGGTAAACACGTGCGTCTTACTCACGCCGCCCAGCATGACGGCTTGTTGCACGCCGTCTTCTTTCAGCGCGTCGATCAGCTTATTGAATTGACCGATCTTGATCCAATGAATGCGCTCGACATGCTGCTCCAACTCGGGAGCCGTCTCACCGATGTGCGCGACGGCGGACACGGTATACCCCAATCGCTTGGCATTCTCGGCAAAGATGATGGGGAACCGTCCGTTGCCTGCGATGAGTCCGATCCGCTGGCCGGACGCGAGCGACGGAGGACTGTTCTCATCCGGCTGCACTCTCGTCCTCCTCCTGCCCGACCCCGACGGACCGGCAAATGCCGCGCTTGGTCCCTTCGACAAAATCGACGACTTGCTGCACGTCCGGCTGGTCCTTGAATTCGTCGCGGGTACGTTTGATGGCATCGACCATCATCAGTCCTGAGCGGAAGAGCAGCTCATACGCCTGCTTGAGCGCCGCAATGCGCTCATGCGTAAAACCTTGGCGTTTGAGCCCGATGGAATTCAGCCCGTACAGGTGCGCGCGATAGCCGCCCGCCGCTCGCATGAAGGGCGGGACATCCCGCCCGACCGCCGAGCAGCCGCCGATCATGACATGCGACCCGATCCGGACGTATTGATGTATTCCCGACAGTCCGCCGATAATCGCATAGTCCCCGACCGTAATATGGCCGGCCAATGTCGCCGCGTTCGCCATAATGATATGAGCGCCCAACACGCAATCGTGCGCGACATGCACGTAGGCCATCAAAAAATTATGTGGACCGATGATCGTCACGCCGCCGCCAAAGGTCGTCCCTCGGTTGACCGTGACATATTCGCGTAGAATGGCATCGTGCTCGATGACAACGCGCGTCGGCTCACCTTTATATTGCAAATGCTGAGGCGCCGTGCCGATCGAGGCAAACGGGTAGATCTGGCACCGTTCTCCGATGTCCGTCCACCCCTCGACATTCACGTGCGACATGAGCTGAGTCCCGCGCCCGATACGGACGTGTTCGCCGATAACGGAGTACGGTCCGATGGCCACGTCGTCGCCGATCTGCGCCTTCGGATGCACGATGGCCGTTGGATGAATCTGCACGCTGTTCCTCCTGTAAGTCGTTATTCGTGGCTTGAATCGCCATCTGCCAGCAGATGTCGCTCAAGAGAAGCTCGCTCGAACTCTTCGCTGAACGCTGATCGCTGAAAGCTTTCTTGGATTAACGATTCAGGATTCACGCTTAACGTCACTCTGCTCCTCCGTTACCATCGCCGTCATCTCCGCTTCGCAGACCAAGTCGGACTCGACATAGGCCTTCGCCTGCATTTTCCAAAACGGCGGCCGCTTCTTCAGGACGTCGATTTCAAATCGGAGCTGATCTCCGGGGACGACGGGCTTTCTGAATTTCGCCTTGTCCACACCCGTGAGATAGACCACGGGACGGCCCTCGGTCGGCACGGACTTGAACGCCAAGACACCGCCCACCTGCGCCATTGCCTCGAGAATCAGCACACCCGGCATAATAGGACGGCCGGGGAAATGCCCCTGAAAAAACGGCTCGTTGATCGTGACATTTTTTATGCCGATGATGCGCCGACCCACTTCGAGTTCGCGAATGCGATCGACCAACAGAAAGGGATAGCGGTGCGGAAGGGTTGCCTGAATGTCGCCGATGTCAATTGCTATCATAGTCGCCTCGTCTCCTTGAGCCCTTCCTACTTATTTTGCCGATCGAACTCTTTCACCACCTGATCGGTAATGTCGAGCGCCTCGTGCGCGTAAATGACGATTCTCAGCGTATTCTCATTGCCTTTATCCAAGACAGCCGCCAATCCGTTTTTTTCCGCGACGGCGCCGGCAGCCTGATCGATCTTCTTCTGATACTCCTCGACCAATTGTTTCTGTTTGGCTTGAATTTCTCGATTGAAATCCTGGAGCCGGCGTTGATAATTTTCGAACTTCACCCGAAATTGCTCCTGCTTTTCTCGCTTCAGGGCTTCGCTGACGCCCGGGTCTTCCTTTTTCAATTCGCTTTCTATTCGTTTCAGTTCTTCATCGTCTGCCGAGACAATGCGCTGCCGGGCGGTCGAAAACTCCTTGAGTCCATCCAAGGCGCGCTTCCC
>DATEPO010000013.1:0-12331 GCA_035273145.1 Nitrospiraceae bacterium | reverse complement strand
TAGCCGCAATGCCGAAGACGGCGGCAGCAGCCACCGACCGTTCCGGGGTCGGTTGTGAAAAGAGGAGCACAAAAGTAGGAATCAAGAGAAGGCGAGAAAATGTCAGCAGATTGGGAAGGTTGACGTTCGCTTCACGCGCGTCCAACTTCGCCACGAGAGAGTCTGATTGCTTGATCTCGGTAAACGGCATCTGCGCCATGTGTCCCATATACTACACAATCCCGCTTTTCAGCAAATCATGCAGGTGTATGACTCCCACTACACTACCATGCTCATCGAGCACGACCAAAGAGGTAATCGAAAATTCTTCCATGATCTGGACGGCGCGCGCGGCCAGCGCATCCGGCGTGATCGTCTTCGGAGAACGGCTGGCAAGGTCCTGCACATGCGCTGCCGCTAAGTCTATTCCTTTCTCAAGGCATCGGCGAAGGTCTCCGTCGGTCATCACCCCGAGCAATTGCCCCGCCTGATCAAGCACGGTCGTCATCCCGAGCTTTTTCGTCGTCATCTCAAGAAGGGCATCATGGATAGTGGCGTCACTCTGAACGCGCGGCATCGCATCACCTTGGTGCATGAGATCTTTGACCTTGAGCAATAATCGACGTCCCAATGCGCCGCCGGGATGAAACTGCGCGAAGTCCTCTTCCTTCAGCCCTCGCTTTTGCAGGAGAGCGATTGCCAACGCGTCCCCCATCGCCAGCATGGCGGTTGTGCTGGCGGTAGGCGCGAGCCCCATGGGGCACGCCTCTTCGCTCACCGAGACGTCAAGGATGACATCGCTATTTTTCGCAAGGCTGGATTGTGACCGTCCCGTCAAGGCGATGACCGGAATGTTCAGGCGCTTGACGAAGGGCAATAATTTGAGCACTTCTTCCGTCTCGCCGCTGTTCGACAAGGCGATGACGGTATCATGCCGAGCAAGCATGCCGAGATCTCCATGGATGCCTTCTGCGGGGTGCAGAAAAAACGCAGGGGTGCCGGTGCTCGCGAGCGTCGCCGCAATTTTCTGACCGATCAGCCCTGATTTTCCCATTCCCGATACTACGACCTTCCCGCTGCAGATAAATAACAACTCCACGGCCTGTGTGAAGCGATCGTCAAGCCGGTCGACCAACCTTGCAATGGCGCGCGCTTCAATATCGAGCACCCGCTTACCGTGTTCGAGACTCATCGAATCGGCTCCCCTCCCTTGCCGGCAACCTGGCAGATTCGAACCAGGCGCTCCAACAACGGCTTCAATTGATGAAGCGGGACCATATTGGGGCCATCGGACAACGCGCTATCTGGATGAGGGTGCACTTCCATAAAAAATCCATCGCATCCCGCACCCGCGGCCGCGCTGGCCAGCGGGGTGATAAATTCGCGTTGGCCGGACGAGTGCGTTCCGCCTCCCCCCGGGAGCTGCACGCTGTGAGTCGCGTCAAAAATGACCGGATAGCCCAAGCCTCGCATGACCGGAAGCCCGCGCATATCGACGACAAGATTATTGTAGCCAAAGGACGAGCCGCGCTCAGTCAACAGAATTTTCGACGTCCCGCACTCCTCCAATTTCTTCACGACGTTACTCATGTCCCACGGTGAAAGAAATTGCCCCTTCTTGACGTTCACGATCCGTCCCGTCTTCGCCGCGGCAATCAACAGATCGGTTTGGCGACAAAGGAAGGCCGGGATTTGGAGAACATCCGCCACTTCAGCCGCCTGGATCGCTTCATCGATGCTATGGACGTCGGTGAGAACCGGCACCTTCACGTGCTCCTTCACCTTGCGAAGAATCACCATACCCTCGCGAAGTCCGGGGCCTCGAAATGAATGGATCGAACTCCGGTTCGCTTTATCATAGGAAGATTTAAAGATATAGGGTATGTCGACTGCGCGGGCAATCTCAGCGATCTGATGCGCCGTTTCCAGCACAAGCTGCTCGCTCTCGATCACGCACGGACCGGCAATCAGCACATGAGGCTGCGATCCACCGATTTTAAATGTGCCCAAATCAACTTCGTGCTGCATAATTTAGGAACCTATCCGGATGATGCTCAAAAAGATCATCCAACAAGGCCGCAGGCTCGGCAAAGGGCGGAAGCGTACCCTCCTCTGGGGTACGTTGAGGACGTTTGTTGAGCCGAGAACGCAGTTGGGGATCTTTTTCAGCATCATCCCTATCGTCCGCATTTTCGTTTGAGCGCTGCCCCCACAAATCCGCTAAACAGCGGGTGTGGATGATGCGGGCGGGACGAGAATTCCGGATGGAACTGCGTCGCGACAAACCACGGGTGATCCCGAAGTTCGACAATCTCCACCAACCGGCCGTTCGGTGAGAGGCCACTCAAGACGAGACCTTGACTCATCAACTGTTCCCGGTAGGCATTGTTGAACTCATACCTGTGGCGATGCCGTTCGCTGACTTCCGCCACACCGTACGCTTTATGTGCCAGGCTGCCCTCTGCGATTCGACAGAGATAGGAGCCAAGTCTCATCGTGCCGCCTTTCTCGCTTACCGAACGCTGGTCCGCCATGATATCGATCACGGGATGGGGTGTCTTCGGATCGAACTCCGAGCTATTTGCTTCTTTGAGCCCGACGACGTGACGCGCGAATTCAATGACCGCGCATTGCATACCTAAACATAATCCTAGGAATGGAATGCCGTGCTCTCTTGCAAACCTAATCGTGTCAATCTTTCCTTCGATGCCGCGCACACCGAATCCGCCCGGGATAAGAATGGCGTCCGCCTCTCGCAGTACACGTTCCGTCCCTTGCCGTTCAATCTCCTCGGACTCCAGCCAGTGAATGTTAACGCGCGTCTCATGATCGATTCCGCCGTGCACCATGGCTTCAGCCAGGCTTTTATAAGATTCTTTCAACCCGATGTACTTGCCGACGAGCGCCACCGAAATTTCGTGTTTCGGATGCTTGATCTTCTGGACCATCGCGTCCCATTCGCGGAGATTCGGCGGGCCGGTATCCAGATGCAGGAGTCGGACGATCAGTTCATCGAGCCCTTCTTTACGAAAGACGATCGGCACTTCATAGACCGTCTCAACGTCCTTCGCGGTGATGACGGCGCCTTTTTCGACATTGCAAAATAGCGCAATCTTTTCCTTCAAGTCCTGCGGCAGATAGCGATCGGTGCGGCACAGAAGGATGTTCGGTTGAATACCGATCTCTCGCAGCTTATTGACCGAATGCTGCGTCGGCTTCGTTTTCAACTCTCCTGCCGCACCGATGTACGGGACGAGCGTTAAATGGACATAGAGAACATTTTCGCGTCCCACGTCGTACGGAATCTGGCGGATTGCTTCCAGAAACGGCAGGCTTTCGATGTCGCCGACCGTCCCGCCGATTTCCACGATCGCCACATCGGTGTCTTTGGCGACATTCACGATGGACTGCTTAATCTCGTCTGTAATGTGCGGCACCACTTGAACCGTTCCCCCGAGATAGTCGCCGCGGCGTTCCTTCTGAATCACCGCATTGTAGATCCTGCCGGTGGTGTAATTATTGTCCTTCGTGAGCGTAAGCGACGTGTACCGTTCGTAGTGTCCCAGGTCGAGGTCCGTCTCCGCCCCATCATCGGTGACGTACACTTCCCCATGCTGGTACGGATTCATGGTTCCCGGATCGACGTTGATATACGGGTCCAGTTTGAGGAAGGTGATCTTCAGCCCCCGGCTCTCCATGAGATTGCCGATGGAGGCGGACGCCAAGCCCTTCCCCAGGGAGGACACGACGCCGCCGGTCACAAAAATAAATTTACTCATGACACAACCTTCTCTTGCGGTTGAGCGTGTTCGCTCGCCTGTAATACCGTCACGGCGTGAGCCACATCGTCGGGCGTATCGATGCGCAAGGAGGGATGGCTCGTTTCCCAGACGGTGATGGCGATTCCATGTTCCAGCGCGCGCAACTGTTCGAGTTTTTCCGCATCTTCCAGGTGTCCGGTCGACAGTTGGGCGTACCGCATCAATGTCTCTCGACGATAGATATAGATGCCGAGGTGAATGTAGTACAGACCGGGAGAAATGTCACCCGGTGATCCGTCACGAGTATGCGGAATCGGTGCGCGAGAAAAATACAAGGCTTTGCCATTCGTGTCCGTCACTACTTTGACGACGCCTGGATTGTGGACCTCGGCCGAACTGGTCAGGCATCGTTTAAGGGTACCCATTCCCACTGCGCTTGCGAGAAACGGCACCACCAAATCCGTCATCAAACCGGGATGCATGATAATTTCATCTCCCTGGAGGTTTACAAAGATCTCGCCAGGGATCCGTTCAGCGACGGCGGCCACCCGGTCGGTGCCGGTTCGAAACGCTCCATCGATGAATAGGGCGGACCCGCCAAACCCTTTCACCGCCTCGAGGATTCGAACATCATCCGTGGCTACGAGGATACGCTCGATTCCTGGAACGGCTTGCACCCGTTCATACACATGCTGGATGAGCGGTTTTCCCGCTAAGTCGACCAACGGCTTGCCGGGAAAGCGGGAAGAGGCGAAGCGAGCAGGAATGACGACCGTCACGGATGAACGGTTTAGATCGCGGCTACCCGAACTGCTCAAGAGATCTCCATTACGCTGGGGAATACTGAGAAGTAATTGAGTAGGTGGTAAATGAGTAATTGGCCCGATCAATCCTCATCTGTTACACATTTACTGAATTACTTCCGCTCCCCCCACGGCTTCTGTCAACTGAGACCCGCTGACTGTCGCCGTTCCAACCATGCCGACCACGATGCCGGCGGCGTGGTTCGCCAGTACGGCTCCATCTCGCATCGATGCGCCGGTAGCTAAGGCTAAGGCCAGTGTCGCAATCACCGTATCACCCGCGCCGGTAACGTCGTATACTTGCCGGGCCATAGTCGGGACATGGAAACTGCTCCCGTCGGTCTCAAACAGACTCATGCCTTTTTCACCCCGCGTCACCAGCACAGATTGACACCCCAGTCGTTGCCTGATGGTCTCGCCCGCTTGGGCGATGGAGGGATCATCGTCCCCGTGCACGCCGGCGGCCTGCATGGCTTCCAGGTGATTCGGGGTGACGACCGTGACACCTTTATAATACGAAAAGTGTTCGACCTTGGGATCGACGACCAAGGGAATACGCCGGAGGGTCGTCAGGCGAACTAATTCAGCCATCAATGGAGCGGTCACGACACCTTTGGCATAGTCAGAGACCACCATGCAGGAGACTTCTCGCAGCCGCGATTCGACGTATCGTACGATGCGCCGCTGCAGTCCTGCCTTAATCTCCGATCGGCGCTCTACATCGAATCGCACCATCTGTTGATTGTGAGCAATGACGCGAGTCTTGCGAGTGGTGGGACGATCGGCATCGATGATGACGCCTCCCTGCCCACTCCGGCGTGCGCCGAGTTGTTGCAAGAGGCGCCGCCCGCCTTCATCTGAGCCGATGATTCCGCAAAGGTCCGCCTTTCCGCCAAGCGCCAGAATATTGTTGTAGACGTTCGCGGCCCCACCCAGCTTCAGGGATTCCGATTCGACATGCACCACAGGCACCGGCGCCTCCGGCGAGATCCGACTCACCTTTCCCCATATATAATGATCGAGAATCAAATCCCCGACCACCAGCACCCCAGCCTGTGGAAACCGCTGAATATGCCCGGCCAATTTGGAGGCTTGCGACTTTGGCTTTTTTGAGCTCAAGATGTAATTCCGGTAGAATGTTCAAAAAGGCGGGCCAGCAAGGCCGCAGGCAGGGGAAAACCACAGGCGTACCCTCTGGGGTACGTTGAGGATTTTCCCCTGCCGAGAACGCCGATGGACGGCTTTTTCAACATTCTATTACTGGATGGCTTGGCCGATGCGCTCCCATCGTACCCATTGCGTCCACTCTCCATGGCCGCTCCATGACCAATAGATCCGAAACGCTTTGCCACGGATTTTTTCGGCGCGGACATAGCCCCAAAACCGGCTGTCCAAGCTTTGATCGCGATTGTCGCCCATCACGAAATACGAATGCTCAGGAACGGTCACCGGACCGAAATTATCCCGTGGATTGACCGTGCCATGGATCATGCCGGGATCGACGCGTTGCGTGTAGGCCTTATCGTCCAGCACCGTGCCATTGACCGAGACGATTTTATTCCGAATCTCAATCACGTCGCCCGGCAGGCCGACGATCCGTTTGATGAAATCTTTTTCCTCGTCTTCGGGAAACCGAAACACAATCACGTCGCCCCGTTGAGGATCGCCGAACGAAATCAACGGATGCGAGGTATAGCAGGTCACGGGGGGAAAACTGACTCGGAATTTGCAGTCGCCGGGCCATTGGACTCCATAGGACAGCTTACTGACCAGGATATGGTCGCCGATGAGCAGCGTGGGAATCATCGAGCCGGACGGAATCTTGAAGGCTTGGACCATGAAGACCCGAATCGCAAACGCCAACAGCATGGCCAGGACGATGGCCTCCGCATATTCTCGAATCAGCGACTTTCGTCGTGGTGGAGAGGTGTCCGCCATTGACACGCTCACGGTATCGGCCGACGTGGGGCTGACCTCTTCAAGACCCGGTCGTTGCTGATCCATTATTCCCCCGTCACTTTGAGCAAGGCAAGAAACGCTTCTTGAGGCACTTCGACACGTCCCACCTGCTTCATGCGTTTTTTACCCTCTTTCTGTTTTTCCCATAATTTGCGTTTTCGACTGATGTCGCCGCCGTAGCACTTGGCCGTCACATTTTTCTTGAGCGCGCCCACCGTCTCTCGGGCGATCACCTTATTGCCGATCGCCGCTTGAATGGCGATTTCAAACATCTGCTTGGGAATAAACTCTTTCATTTTTTCGGCGAGCTGGCGACCGCGTGTGATCGCCTTGTCTCGATGGGTGATCAGCGAGAGCGCATCGACCGTTTCTCCGTTGAGCAAGATATCGAGTTTGATGAGATCGGAATCCCGATAGCCGATCAACTCATAATCCAACGAGGCATACCCTTGTGTCTTGGACTTGAGCTTGTCATAAAAATCCAGGATGACCTCGTTCAGCGGCAGCTCATACGTCAGCATCACGCGCGTGGGATCGAGATAGTGCAGACCGAGCTGAGTCCCACGCCGGTCTTGGCAGAGCTGAAGGATGCTGCCGACATAGCGTTCAGGCGTAATGATGGTCGCTTTGATAAACGGCTCCTCAAAGCGCTCAATCTCCGTGGGGGTGGGCAGCTTCGCGGGATTATCAATCGATAGGACCTCCCCTTTTGTCGTGTGCACACGATACACCACGGTCGGCGCGGTGGTAATGAGCGTCAGCTCGTATTCCCGCTCGAGACGCTCCTGAATAATTTCCATATGCAAGAGACCAAGGAAACCACAGCGGAATCCGAATCCCAGCGCTAACGACGTCTCGGGCTCATAGACAAATGAAGAATCGTTCAGTCGCAATTTCTGCAACGCATCCCGAAGATCTTCGTACTTGGCCGTGTCGGTAGAATACAGACCACAGAACACAAGCGGCTTCACCTCTTTATAGCCGGGGAACGGCGAGTCAGTCTGATGCACGGCATCGGTCAGCGTATCGCCGATTTTCACATCCGCCACTTCACGCATATTGGCGCAGACGTAACCGACCTCGCCGGTATTCAGCACTTCCGTTTTGGTTCGCTTCGGCGTGAACTGCCCCACCTCGGTGATCTCGAACGTTTTATTGTTCGACATCACACGAATCTTCATGCCCGGCCGGACCACGCCGTCGACGACGCGGGTCAACACGATCACACCTTGATAATTATCAAACCAGGAATCAAAGACGAGCGCCTTCAGAGGCTTGTCAGGATGGCCCGACGGCGGAGGCACGCGGCGGATGACCGCTTCCAAGACCTCTCGCACGCCTTTTCCTTCCTTGGCGCTGACCAAGAGAGTATCGGATACGTCCAATCCCAACACTTCATGGATTTGGCTCTTGACGCCTTCGATATCGGCACTCGGCAAATCAATCTTATTAATGACCGGGATGACAACGAGATTGTTCGCCATCGCCAAATAGACGTTTGCGATGGTTTGGGCCTCTACGCCCTGTGTCGCATCGACCAGCAGCAATGCGCCTTCGCAGGCCGCCAGACTTCGCGAGACTTCATAGGTAAAGTCTACGTGCCCAGGGGTATCGATGAGGTGAAGCGCATACGTCTCACCATCATCGGCCTTATATCGAATGGCAACCGCGTGGGCCTTAATCGTGATCCCTCGTTCACGCTCAAGATCCATCGCGTCCAAAATCTGCTCGCGGGACTCCCTCGCCGTGACGGCTCCCGTGAGGTCGAGAATCCGGTCAGCGAGAGTGGATTTCCCGTGATCGATGTGGGCGATAATAGAGAAATTACGGACGTGGCTCTGCAAATCGTGGCTCATGTGAAGAATCGATTCATTATATGGAGTGGGTTGGACGAAGTCAAAGAATTCTCCTGTGTTGGAAAGCGGAAGAAGCAATGAAGTAAGTGAGTAATAGTGAGTAATTGAGTAAGTGTTTGAAACGTGACCGGCCAATCCCTCATTTACTAATTTACTCAATTACTCCCGGTGCCTGTTATAATCGCCGGCCAGTCTAAATTTCATGAAGCGATCAAGAGAATCATACACCAAGCAGCTCGCTCGCTGGGATCACGCGTATCTGTGGCATCCCTTCACTCAAATGAAGGAGTGGGAGCAGGAGGAACTGCTTATCATAGGGCGCGGCAAGGGGCCTTATCTCTTTGACACTGAAGGCCGGCGCTATCTGGACGGCACGTCGTCTATCTGGGTCAATCTGCATGGCCATCGACATCCGACGCTCGACAAGGCATTACGACGACAATTAGAGAAGGTCGCGCACAGTACGCTGCTCGGTCTGTCCAACCCCCCGGCAATTCAATTAGCCCGCGAACTCATTCGCATCGCGCCAAAGGGACTGACCCGAGTGTTTTTTTCGGACAATGGCTCGACCGCGGTGGAAATTGCGCTCAAGATGGCTGTGCAATACTGGCAGCAGCGAAAGAAGCGGGTGGGGCCGAAGCGCATGTTCGTCAATCTCACACTCGCTTATCATGGCGACACGGCCGGGGCCATGAGCGTTGGTAACATCCAGCTCTTTCATGAACGCTTTCACCCGCTGTTGTTTCCAACCTTAAAGGTCGATGCACCCTACTGCTACCGCTGCCCGCTTAAGCTCACGTACCCTTCGTGCCGGTTGGCATGTATCGAACCAATCGAACGTCTCTTGAAATCGCGGCATAGAGACCTTGCCGGGTTCATCATCGAACCGCTCGTCCAAGCCGCCGCCGGCATGGTTACCGCCCCGGCCGGCTATCTCGCTCGCATTCGCGACCTGTGCACCAAATATAATATTCTGCTCATCGCCGATGAAGTGGCGACCGGCTTCGGCCGTACCGGCAAAATGTTTGCCTGCCAGCACGAGGGCGTGACGCCGGATCTCATGGCGATCAGCAAAGGGCTGACAGGCGGCTACATGCCCCTGGCGGCCACATTAGCAACGGAAGAAATCTACCAGGCGTTCTTGGGTAAGTATCGAGAGTGGAAAACATTCTTTCATGGCCACAGCTATACCGGGAATCCGCTGGGCTGTGCGGTGGCGTTGGCCAATCTCGAAGTGTTCCGGCAGGAGCACACCCTAAAGAGCCTACAACCGAAGATTAAAGCGCTGCGACAATTGCTCAAGCCATTAGCCAAACACCCCCACGTCGGCGAGATTCGGCAATGCGGGTTCATGGTGGGAATAGAACTGGTCAAGGATCGAACGACACGAGAACCCCACCGGCTCGAAGAGCGCATCGGCCATCGTGTCGCCCAGGAAGCACGGGGACGTGGTCTCTTGCTTCGTCCAATCGGCAACGTCATCATCCTGATGCCGCCGCTGATCACCACGATACCCGACTTGAAACTCATGATACAGATCCTTGAAGGTTCGATCATGAGCACACCAAAAAAGGAATAATGTAGGTGCTGCCAGTTAAGGTGGGCTTCTACATCGGGTTGGCCAAATACTCTTCCCGATAAATCTGAATCGCGGTCATGAGAATGGCGAGGAGGATCGGCCCTAGGAACAAGCCGATCATGCCGTAGGCGGCGAGGCCGCCGATGATGCTGAAGAAGAGAAAGAGGACGGGAAGCTGGGCGTCTTTACCGATGAGCAATGGCCGGAGAAAATTGTCGACCATGGTGATGACGCCGGTTCCCCAAATCAGCATGGCAATCGCCTTCCACACCGGCCCAACGGCATAGAGATAGCCCGCCACTGGAAGCCAAATGATTGCTGTGCCGCCAAATGGAAGCGGAGCCAGCAGGGCTGTTAACGCCATCAACACGACTGGAAATGGAACACCCAACACCCCGTACGCCGCTCCTGCCAAGAGACCTTGCACCATCGCGGTGATAATCACGCCTTTGACCACTGCCCGCAACGTGATATCAAGGCGATTGAATATCTTCTGCTTATGCGCTTCATCGAGTGGAACCACTTCATACAGATTGCGATAGAGGCGATCTCCGTCTTTAAAAAAGAAGAACAGAGTGAACGTCATGACCAGAAAATTCATGACCAGTAAAAAGAGATTCGTCGCGAGCCCGGTCAATTGCTCGACGAAAAAACCACCGAGCGCTTTGATATTTTGTAAAAGCGACGCTTCCAGATCGCCTTGAGCCATAATCAGACGGCCGAGGACGGGCTGTACGTACCCGCCGATAATCGGCAGTTGGGAAAGCTGCCCCGGTGCGGACTTCAATCCGCCGCCATCGATCCAAGCCTTGGCGGTTACATACGCTGTGCTGGCTTCTTCAATGAGCTGGACAATGAAAATGACGAGCGGCACGACGACGAGGCCGATGATGGCGACGGTCAGTATGGCTGCCGATAAACCCTTTTGATTTCCAAGCGAGGCCGACAGCCGTCGATGGAGCGGGAAGGCAATGTGCGCCAGAATGACCGCCCAGAGCACCGGTAATAAGAAAGGACGAAAGATGACGGCAATTTGATAGAGCAGGACCAGCAGGATGATGAAGAAACCGAGCGCGAACATTTGACGCTGTGTCATGTCAGACGTATCTCAAGCGTAGGGATACACGAGCAGACGCGAATATGGTCTCTGATGATCATGCCATCTCGATTCGCTCTCCGCGCCCGATCTTCAGCCTCTTGGCGGCGTTCCCTTCTTTGAAGAATACTTCCAGATGGCCGTTGCTGTTGATCAAGGCACGAGGGCTATCGAAAGCGCCCTCGGCGTAGGACGAAGCGAGATCATCGATGGTCATTCCTGCAATGTGGATTACGACCGATGTGCGTTTTGTCGATCGCCGGATGTCTGCGAGATGCGAGGGCCTGATGTTCGAAATCAGATTCCCAAAATGGTCGACATACACAATGTGCCCCACAAATGTTGAGCCTTCCCAAGCCGGTTCATGGGCAGGCAACGTGGTGATATCTCGAATCAGACGGCCGAACGTGCCCGGCGCCTGACCTCGCGTGAGCCACGCTGCAGCGGGCGCAAAAAGATCGCGTCCGTCGAACGTCGCACCCTCTGCATCCAAGCGATACTGTTTGTTTTCGATCTGGCGGACTTCGACCGATAATTCCTCGTGCACAATATCGGTGAGCAATCCATTGTCGGGAGCCAGAAAGTAATACCGCGACGTACTCACCAAGAGCGGCCGCCGAGCGCTTCCCACCCCTGGATCGACGACAGCGACATGCACCGTGCCGTCCGGAAAGTAACGATAGCTGGATGTCAAGAGATAGGCAGCCTCTTCAATCTGATACGGAGCCACTTGATGAGATAAATCGACGATACGAGCTTGAGGATTGATATTCAGGATCACGCCCTTCATGCTGCCAACGAAGTAATCGCGATCGCCGAAATCAGTCAGCAATGTGATGAGAGAAATGGCAGGAGGCATGGGCAGTAGTAGCTTTCAGCGATCGGCCTTCACTCTCAGCGAGGAATAATTTTCAAAAGCTGACGGCTGAAAGCTGGTGGCTGACAGCTCAATCAAATTTCTTCAAACCGAATCTCCAGCACTTCATACTCTACGACTTTGGCCGGGGTCGTGACTTCGACCTGATCACCGACCCGCTTGCCGATGAGTGCCCGTCCGACCGGTGACTGGACGGAAATTTTCCCGTCTTTCAAATCCGCCTCATCCTGTCCCACTAACGTATATTGCTTCTTTTGATTCGACTGCGTCTCCAGCAGCGCGACCGTCGCGCCGAAAACCACCGTCTCGCTCGTGCGATTGGTGTTTTCGATGATCCGTGCATCGGCGAGCTTGGCTTCCAATTCCTTGATTCTCGATTCGATGAAACCCTGACGGTCTTTGGCCGCATCATACTCGGCGT
>DATEPO010000012.1:0-5663 GCA_035273145.1 Nitrospiraceae bacterium | reverse complement strand
AAGGCGCGAAAGAAGGTGAGCTGGGCGGCGCCATTAGCGTCAAAGTTCCCCTAAAATAAGCGGCTTCATCGCGGACGGCATCAGGGAAAGAAAGACTCCGGTACACGACCGGGTTGAAGACCCGGTGTAGAAGGAGGACTGATCTGCCCGACGGCCTGTCTCTCGTTATCCGGGGTGAAATCCGCGTTGGCAGCGTGACACTCGCAGTTGAAGCACAAGCTGGATGATTCTTGTCTCATCCAACTCGATCAGCGGCACGGGGTCGCCGACTGTGCGGTGCGCGATCCGAAGCGCTCGCCCTGCTAATCCTTGAGGTCACTGCCCGTCGCGCCAGTCACGGCTTAACCGCCGCGATAGACAGAGAATGAGAAATCCATCTTCATCCAAGTTTTTCCACTTCAAAATCAATACGGTTCAGAGAACCCTTTTGTGTTTCCACTCCCTTTAAAACGAAACGCGTTTTGTGAGCGGTTGCGCTCTAAGGGAAGCCAGCTATACTCGTGTAACAATTAAGTCGCGAGGAAGTATGAGTAACTGGCTTGCCTACACCGGCGCTGTTCTAACCGGTCTGGTTCCTCCGCTCGTCATGTATTTAATCGGCTCTCAGAAAAAAGTCATGGGGTACGCCATAGCGCGGAACGAGACCGTGATCAATATCCGCCATCCTGACATCGAGAAGCGGTTGTCAGTCACCTTGGACGGCAAGCCGTTGAATGGATGTCGGAGGTTGGAAGTCGTCCTGCAAAATTTGGGGATGAAGGACATTGAATCGCAAACCGTACACCTTACCTTTCCTGCCGGAGCCACCGTACTCCATGCCCATTGTGCATCATCCACTCTTGCCGTCGGCCCGAAAATAGAAGCCGTCGAGCAGGATTCCTATAGCGTCAACATCCCGCTGATGAATCCGGGCGATAACGTCATGGTTCATCTCCTGATGACGAACAATGACAATGGGAGGGTGCTGATCACCGCCAAAGGACCTGGTTTAAAATTCAGACCATTCGATCCGGCCACGTTTATCTCGCCCGTGGCGAACCGAAGCCTGCTGGTCATCAGCGCCGGCATATTCACCTGGATTTGCTGGGCGTGTACGGCGACAGACCGTTTCATGGCGAAGCCGTTTTGGGAGAAGACGATTACCTGTGTGTTGATCGCGCTGCTCCTCGCGCTGCCCGCAGCGGTGCTGGCGTATCAAGGCATCGTCCCGCTGATCAAGCGCGCCCTGAAATGGAAGGGAAGAACGTCATCGAATTCTCACTCGTCTTCCGAAGCCTCGTTCTGAGCTGCCCCTTCTGCTTTCAAACTATTACGATTTCAAGATGGCCGGGCAAGCCAAGAAAGACACGGCCCGTACTATCTCAAGCGCGACACTGAGGAAGGATTCAGTGAGACGTGTTTGCCGATGCCATTTCCTGTGGCTCTGTAACGGAGTGAATCGTCTTCAGTAAATCATTCACCGCCTGCTCTTTGGACAGAAAGGCCGAGGCGCCGCACGCGCGCATTGCCGCTGCCGTGCCCGGATCATTGAGAAACGAGAGACCGATGATCAGCGTGTTCGGAAAATCGCGTTTGATCCGGCGGGTCGCTTCGAACCCATTCATCTGCGGCATCTCACAATCCATGACGATCACGTGAGGTTGTAGCGCACGGACCAGCTCTATAGCCATTTTCCCGTTACCGGCCTCTCCGACGACTTCAAGAGACATGTCGTTCTGAAGGAGACTCCGCAATCCTTCCCGCATAACCGCATGATCATCCACGAGTAAGACCCGAACACCCTGCGCGATAGAAGATATATGATCGTTCGACAGCTTCTGCCCGTATGGGAGACAGCGCTGGTCGACCTGATGGCTTCCACGGCTGAGCGGCATAACAAGGGTGGCACGGGTGCCTTTTCCTCGGTCCGACACAATCTCACACCGTCCGCCGAGCAGGGCGATTCGCTCTTTAATGCTAAAGAGCCCAAACCCGCCTTTGCCTGACGGCACGTGCTTTGCCGCCATATCGAAGCCCTGCCCATCATCGCTGACCGTGATTTCCAAATTGTCCGCCACATTTCGAAGCATCACTGTCGCCTTGCGCGTCCGTGCATGCTTGAGGACATTGAAGAGAAATTCATGGACCGAGTGATACGCGAGCACCAACGCCTCTTCCTCCAGTCGCTTCGTTTTTCCATCGTCGTCCACGCTGACATGAAGACCGTACCGACTCATTTTCTCGATTACCCATTGTATGGCCGTCGAAACATCATCTTCATCACCGAGGAGCGTGGGGCGTAAGTCACCCATCAGTGTCCGCACATAGGTGACGGCATGATCGACAAGGTCTTTCAGCTCATCAACGATTGGGATCATACGGGGTTGATCATGGTGGTGCTCAAGTGCCGCGAGCCGCATCTTGGCAAGAACGAGGTTTTGTGCGAGGTTGTCATGCAGATCGCGGGCAAGGTTCTTTCGTTCGCCTTCTTCGATTTGTGCGAGTTGTTGGGCCAGCGAACGCAATTGCTGATGTTTGATTAAGAGCTCCGTGGTCCGTGCTTGCACATTGCTTTGTAAGTCGGCATTGGCCTGCTCGAGAGCTTCTTGAGCCTGCTTCCGTTCGATCACCCGCTCGGCCTGCTGCGCGTACATATCCAAGAGCTGCAATTCCCGCTCCGAAGGGCAGTGCGGGCGAGGGAAATGATTGGAGAGCATTCCCAATAATGTGCCGTTGCTGCTGTACAGCGGTGTCGATTGGCACGCGACAAAGCCATGCTTGGCATAGACCAATGCAAACTGCTGAAACTGTGGATCGCTGAAGACGTTCTCAATAATGATCCGTCGGCGCTGTTTCATGGCGGCGCCACAACAAGAGTATTCCATCGGAACCGCTTTGAACTCCTCGTAGAATTGCTCCGTCAATCCAATGTGGGCGGCCATGCGCAACACGTCCTCCCGCTCATCATACAGTTGGATAGTGCCCATCTCGCCGCCAAACAACTCGATCGATGCCTTTAGGATCTGCTCCAACATTGCGGGGAGGTCCTGTGCCGTCAGCAGTTGCCCACTCAATTCATGCAGTCGTGTCATTTCCCTCAGTTCTCTAGCGAGACGGTCCCGCAGCATGAGCAGTTCGTTCTCAGCCTGCTTTAACGAGGTATTCGCAGCCTCAATTTTTTGGTAAGCCCGTTGTCGATTCGTGGTGACTGCGATCATGAGCAGCGAAAGAGGCAGAAAAGAGATCCATCGGATGACTTGTTGCAGATCGTCAATCCTGAATGAATGAAAAGGAGGTAAGACAAAATATGAGAGACCAACGAATGATACGGCGCAGGCAACGATGCCCCCCGTCCAGCCGGCAAACCAGGCGCTCGTGACGACAACAGCAAGCGCGGCCATGAAGCTGGCCTCTGCAAGCAAAGGGAAAAGTTGTGTCGTGACGATCAAGACGCCGAGGGGAAGTGCCAGGGGTAATACAACGTGGAGCAGGAGTTGCTGTCTCTGTCGCCTCACGGGATTTGAGACCTCCTGTTCACAGAAAAGGAGGGGAAGGAGCGACATAATAACCTTCCCACCAAAAACAGGCAATAAAAGAATGTAATTATAACAAGCGGCGCTGTAGTCGGCGCGCGGGTCGACAACATGTAAGAAAGTCTACCGAACCAAAATACTTAGGGTGAAGCGTCATCTTGAGTCTAGTGCAACAATCGTCCATATACTGCTGCTCCCGGAAACAAAACTTTCTTGACGGGAGGACTCCGACATGTTGCATCTTCCCCGTATGGCGCCTCTGCTCTCAATTTTCTTGACCTCTATCTTGACGCTGGCCGCACAGGCAGAAGGTGCAGCGCTCGACTCCCAGATGAAGGTTCAAGGCAGGATCGTGGATATCGAGTCGGATCGCATCGTCATCGACACCCTCACGGCCAGCTATACGTTAAACAAGAAAGCCGCCCCGTTACGAGCGAAAATCGGAGACCAGGTGACCCTGTGGGTCACGACCGACCATGTGGTCATCGATCACCATCCACAAGCGACCGAGCAGCGGCATCGCTTCATTACCGGAACGTTGCTGAATGCAAAATCGAAGAAGCAGATTAAGCTCTGGACGCCCGAAGGCAATAGAACCTATTCGCTGGAGGAGCACGAGGCCAAAACGGACCAACTTCGGCAGGGGACGATGGTGACGGTGGAGATCAATGAATCCGGCTACGTGATCGATCTTCATCCCGTTGAAGCGCAAGTCGCAGGCTGCGACAAACGGCATCATTGCAAAGTGATGCTCCATGGCATCGTGCTGAGAATTGAAGACAACATGATTTTCATCAAGACCCCCGTGGTCGAATATGAACTTCCCATGAATATTGCGGCTCCGAACACGGCACCCGGCGATGAGATGACACTCTGGGTCAATGAAAACAATGTCGTACTGGATCACTATCGAGCAGGGGAAATGTCTCCTCGGCGCTTCGTGACCGGCCCGGTCCGATATGCCGATAAAACCAGAGCGCACATCAAACTGTGGACCCCGGAGGGAGAGAAGACGTTTTCTCTTCTTCAGATCAAGACGGGTGCCGAGCTGCGAGAGGGCAATCAGATCACGCTGGAGATTGATGAAGCCGACCGCGTGGTCGTTCTCCGGTAGGCATTCCCATTAAGACGCGGCCGCTTGCCCCTGTCATCTAGATCGTTGTCCCAACTCGCGTACGGTTCATCACTCCAAAACATCCTCGGCGCGTTCATCATCTTCATGGCTCCCTTCCAGTGAATAGGAGACCCATCAGTTCCATCACGTCGTCATGCATGGACGCTAGAATCCCTGTCCTGCCTTGGCCTGTCAGGAGTAGGTGTCTATGAACAATGGTAGCTTTAGGGCGAGACGTCGCGGGCGCACCGGAAGCCGAAATCGCCGCGTTTAGCAGAGGGAACATGGGCACTTCGATTGGCCGCCCGCAAGATCGAGGCGTCACTATTCCAGGAACCGCCACGCAGGATTCGAAGAGGTCCGGTAGAAGGCCCCTTGGGATCTTGCGTCTCGTGACTCTGATAATAGGTCGCCTCGTACCGGTCAGCCACCCATTCCCAGGCATTGCCGGCTAGATCATGCACGCCATACGGGCTCTTCCCCGCTACATGCGTTCCTACGCGGGCGAGGCTGCCATACGCTTTCCCTGTCCGATCACCATATTGGGCATGAGCTGCGGTGGGCGCTGCATTGCCCCACGGATAGATGCGGCCGTCAGGGCCTCGTGCGGCCTTTTCCCATTCCGCTTCGGTGGGCAATCGCTTATGGGCCCACCGGCAGTATGCGGACGCTTCATACCAATCGACGCCGACGACGGGCCTGTCTTTATGGTCGCCGGCCTTGGTCTGTGTCCAGAGGAACGGCGGGTCATGGTCCTCCGCCTCAAGAAACTTGGCATAGCGCGAGACGGTCACTTCATAGGTATCGATCAGGAACGCCGAGAGAGAGACGCGATGCAAGGGCTTCTCATCCTCATGCTCGCCGGCCTCGGTGCCCATGAGAAATTCACCGGCAGGTACGCGTACCATCGGAGCGCCATCGTCGCCGACCACGTCTGTACTAGTGGGAGCGGTTGCTGCAAGAATCGGCATGGCGATGAAGAGGGTCAGGGCCTGAATAAGGATGGACCGTAATGAAATTTGAGTGGAGAACGATCG
>DATEPO010000011.1:0-4449 GCA_035273145.1 Nitrospiraceae bacterium | reverse complement strand
GATGCCGGGTCGTGGGACGGCAACTCCGTTTTTTTTTGACGCCGCACTCGAGCTGTCAACGTCGCATAAAGTGAGGCCCAAGCCGACTGCGCACGCGCTAGGCGGCCTTGAATAGTCTTCCGCAATCGAGCCGCGGCCTCTCGTGCGTCCCGAAACGCTTTTTTCAGACGCTCCAACAGAGGATTCGGTCCCTGAGGAGGCCTCTCCGATCGGTTGGAGAACGGAAGGATTTGAATGATTTTTATAGGATCGATGTCTTTTCTCATAGAGCGGTCACCCGGAAAAGGTCCTGTTAGGGCAAGTCATGGGCCAAACACTCAAAAATCGCCTATTTAAGATCAATGGTAAATCAATAGCCTAGGATTGCTGGGGCGGCTGTACGATGCAGGACTAGACGCCCTGCGGAACGTTTTGTTGAGGGCAGAGGCTCCGATTACTCGATCGGCTTGTATTGTGAAGACGTTAGAGGGCAAGAATAATTGTCTCCGGCGGAACAATCCGTCTTGAGAACCTGCCTTCACAAGAAACCAAGGAGCTACCTCAAGTCATTCCATTGCCCCGACATAATCTTTCACCTCCCGCACGTACGTCTTAAATGGGTTCGGCATGAGGAAAGGCGAGTGCCCGCGTAGTTGCAGTGCCGACCAGTTAATGACGTAGGCGGGAAGGAAACGGTGAGCAGTGTCGTCCTCCTCGGCGGCCTCCGAAGAGCCACACGTCAGCAAGTGACGGACGACTTCCCCTCGGCCGAACGCGCGGGTATTTCGCGGCGGATGCTGTACGGCTAATTCAATCGCCGCGTCGGTCGTCACGCGCGGCACACGTCCTTCTTCCACTAAACCGGCATAGAGCCCTTTGTCTGGATCTAAATTGTGATACTCCAAGTCAAGGCTTTTCAGGATCGGATCATTCCAGTCCACGCGCTCGGCCTCGCGAAACGATTCGAGCAGCCACAATTTCGATGCCCAATCGACCCGGCCGACCAGTGCCGTATAGTCCCCACGCAAATCGTTGAGGACAGATTCCCATTGCGCCAGCACCCAATCCGTTTCTTCGTCCTGTCCGGCGCAATGGGTCTGGGCGGCTTTCAGATATTGCTCTTGCACATCGATGGCCGAGATCGTCTTGCCGGATGCCAGGGTCACCAGCCAGGTTCGTTCCTGATCGTGAGAAATCTCCTGAAGCGCCTCGACCGGTTCTTGAACCTCCAATCCTTCCGGATGATGGCCTTCTTCAATAAGCTGAAGCACGAGCGAGGTCGTGCCGATTTTCAACGCTGAGGCGACTTCGGCCATATTCGAGTCGCCAAGCAGCAAGTGGATTCGGCGAAACTGGTTGGGATCCGCCAATGGCTCATCGCGCGTGTTGACGATCGCGCGGTTCTGCTGAACCCATTCAAAGAAATCATTGACGATGTGGTCCGCACGCTGTGAAATTTGGAACGGCAAAGCGTCAGGGCCGCTATGGAGTGCCGGCCGGTGCACTATGAGCGGACCTCGGTGCACCCAGCCTTCTAACGTGCTGGCTGTGCCAATCCGTCCCGAGCCGGTAAAGATCTGTCGAGTGACCAAAAAAGGGATCAGTTGATTGAGGCCTCTTCGGGAAAATGGGAATCGACGAGAGACCAGATAGTTTTCATGTGAACCGAACGTGGCATCCGTCTCATGATCGATATTATTCTTGATAAGAGAAACGGTATCGGTGAGCCCCAGATTGTGGATCGCGGTTTGGAGAATCCGATCGCCCGCAAGATCCGATGCGATGAGATCGGCCAGCGTCCCGCATTCCGGTGAAGCGAATTCCAAATGGCCCATGTCCAAATAAATCCGTCCGGCATTGGTGAGAAATCCACCGTTGCCGGGTGGTTCGTCGTGCCCGCGATGGTGCACATCCAGGACGCCTCGCTGCTGCACGCGAAAGATATGGTCGCGGAGACGATGGGCAATCCAAGAAGGAGAATGCTCCGGCCGATCTTGATTGATCAGCAGCCCGTATTCGGTTTCCAATCCGAAAATCTTATTCAACATAGTGATGATGCTGAAAAAGACCACCAACTTTGTTCTCGGCGAATGACAATCCTCAACGTACCCCTGAAGGTAGGCCTCCGGTTGTCCCTCGCCTACGGCCGCGCTGGATGGCCTTTTTGAGCATCCTCTCGTTTATCTTTGTGTTTACTGTGTCGGATTTTTAAGAAACGTCGGGAAGAGACGCTTTAATTCATCCGACTTGATCGATCGATACTTCGATGAACCTGGTGCGGTTCGCTCCAAGACGGCGCATTCGACGGTCTTGTCGGCGAGCGTTTCTTGAAGATGGCATTCGATCGCCGTCGCGTCTGGGGAAGAAGCGGAAGATGGGCTGGAACCTTCTTTGCGATCTTCTGCGTCTTCCTTGTCGGCGCCTTGAGCAAGAGCGCCAATGGCCCAGGCTCGTAACGCCGCCTCTGCCGCTTGCGTCAATGGGCCGGCAGTCAGTCCGGGATTCTTTCGCAGTGAGCCGATGACCTCGGTTTGAATCGCCGGCGTTGATGCGATGGCGGCGCACCCTTTCGATTCTTCAAACGTGCCATCGTAGTTAATCGTCAAAAAGGCATCCCGCTCGGCTTTCGTCCCTAATTCAGCCAGCAAAATTTTGACGATGAAGGGTGCTTTGTACACTTCTTCAAATGCCTGCTTAATGACCGGCGCCAAGCCGTACTTGACCATGCGAGATCCGGTCACGTCGGAGGGCGACCGGTTGAATCCCTCCACGTGCGCCATCTCCAATACATTAAAGCGCAATTTTTCAAGATCGGCAGGATGACCCATGCCGCCCAGTCCAATACGATCGTAAATCTCGTACAGCTTCGGCGTGCCGCGACTGACGGTGAGCAGCAGAATGCCATGGGCATAGGAGAGAGCCACGACCGGACTGCCTTGTTGAAACTGCTCATCGAGGTACTGACGTCGATTGCCGACTGCTTCGACCCAGCGGTAGGGTTCTTCAAACATGACGCGCCACCTTCGCTTCAAATAATGATTGCAACCGTTGCGCCGGCGTGGTTTGAACGCCGTCTTCGGTGATGAGTTTGACGATGGGATAGAGATTGGAGTCGCGGTTGACACCGCCCGTGGCGGAATCGAACTCGGCGGCCGAGGTCAATAGCCGCAACGCTTGGATGATCGCATCTTCTTCAGGAAGCGCGCTGAGCGGACGATCGCTCCAGGTATTAAGATAATGGAGAATGCCACGGATAGTCGGCGAGCCCGATCCGGACACTGCGTACTCGACGCCCTCAAACTCTGCACCTAGAATGTCGTAGAAATAAATTTTTGCCGTACCTTGCTCGAAATCATAGCCGGCAAACACAGGCACGACGGCGCCGGTCCCGGCGAGCGCGGCCGCCACATTGTCTTTAAGCAGTTTCGCGACGGCCCGGAGTTTTCCTTCAAAGCTGAGTTCTTGCAGTTGCGTGCGGCGGTAGTACTTAAAAGAATGTTCCAGAATGCGAACCATCTCATAAGCGGTCGCCGGAACACCTGCAATCGCCATCACGCTGTGGCGATCGATCTCCAGCACCTTGTCGGTGCGGTCGTACATCACCATATTGCCGGCCGTAGCGCGGCGATCACCAGCCACCAAAACCCCATCCCGATACTTCATCGCCAGAATCGTCGTGCCCTTGGTAATTTCCGCCGCTCGCGCACTCTGCGCCTCACTTCCCGAAGCAGGCGCGGAAAACTGATACCCGCGCTCCTTCAGCAACTGCAAAAAATCTCCTTCCATCCCCATCTTCTCTTCTCCTTCTCCTTCTCTATACTTCTCAATTAAGGAGTGGAGGCAGTGGGTAGGACCGGAGAGTCGGCCCATTGCGCGCATCGAGCGAGCACATTCTGATCGTGCGCGCTCTGCGAGCACAAGGACGACCCTCCGGTCCTACCTAGCTCACTGCCCTGTCCGCTGCCGATACCGTTCCGCCTGTTTCGGGTCCACCTTTTTCATCCGTTTCATCAAGCTATCTTTATCAGGTGAACCTGCATCCGGACGTTTGGGTCCACCGCCTTCTTCAGACGGAGACGTGGGTTTCGGCATTGGATCGAATGGCCGTTCTTTTCGTTCCAAATTAGCGAGACGGTTCATCGTTGCACCTTTCGTTGGTTCCACATCGTAATCGCCTCTGCGGGCGAGTCTGCCATATCGAGTACACTGGAAAGCACCCTCACATCGTCCGGCTCGAACAGATCACTGAGATCCAGCATCTTTGGCATGAGCCCTCCGGTGAATTGCACCCGTTCCCACTGGATCGATTTGATCTGATCGGGAAAGCGGCGGACGCACTGTCCTCGAATGCCTCCGCGGGTATCGGACGGGCCCGCGGACATGGCCGCATTGATCGCCTCATCCTTGGTGAGCCGGACGGTCTTGCCCTCCGCTTCCAGACCTAAAAATAATCCGCGCTCAAGGCTCACA
>DATEPO010000010.1:0-2851 GCA_035273145.1 Nitrospiraceae bacterium | reverse complement strand
GTTTACGGATGTGCTGACGCCGCGAGCCTGGGAACGGGCGGACATTATTCTCGGCGGTCTCGAAGCTCAGTACGGAAACCGGTCGGCGGCCGTCATCGACATTACGGGCAAGAGCGGAACGAAACCGGGCTTCGGATCGTTACAAATGTTCGGCGGCTCGAACCGAACGTTGACCCCATCATTCGAATATGGCGGGACGATCGGAGAGAAGTTTCGTTATTATGTCTTGAATAGCTACACCTCGACGAACCGGGGCATCGACCCGCCGACGCTTGGCCATTCCGTATTTCACGATCAGAGTGAGCGGAATCAAAGCTATCTGCGGGGAGACTATCAGCATGATAACCACAATGCCTTCACGTGGTTGTTTTTGAACAGCGTCGCGAAGTATCAAATTCCGACCGCGCCCGGACTCGACGTGAATCAGGACGTGCTTGGGCTATTGCGTGCGCAAAATCCGAGTTTCACTCCCGTCGCCTCGCAAGCCGTCAACGAATTTCAGAAGGAAAATAATCAGTATGGCCACATGGCGTGGAGGCACGACATTAATGCGAGTAATTTCTTCAGCCTCTCCGCCTACGCGCGGCACACGCGGGCCATGTTCCAGACGGATCCTCAGAATGTGCTGGCCTATACGACGAACACGAGTGATCCATTCTCGGCGGGCGACCAGGACCGGTCGGCATATACCGGCGGCATTCGGCTGGATTACACGCATATCTTCAATACGCAACACCTGATCAAGACGGGCTTTCAGATCGGCGGCACGCAGGCCGTCAATAAGACGCAGTTGTTTGTGTTCGACCGAGGTGCCGCGACCGGCGATCCGACCGGGCCGGTAGTCTCTCGCAATGCCGACAATCGCCTCATCGGATGGCGGCAAGAAGTCTGGATTCAGGATCAGTGGACGCCGACCGAACGATGGACCTTCAATTTGGGAGTGCGGTATGACCAGATCGAATATGCGGTATCAGAGGGACAGGCGAGTCCGCGAATCGGCGCGGCGTACAAGGCCAACCAAGCCAATGTATTCCATGCTTTTTATGGACGACTCTTTACGCCGCCGAATTTGGAATCGATCTCCTTTGCCAAGTTGAATACGGTAGGCACCACCGCGGAACCTGACAACCTGACGAACAACACGGTCAGGGCCGAGCGCTCCCATTATTTTGAGGTCGGGAGTTATCATGCCCTGGCGCAAAAAGTCATTCTTGAAATCGCCGCCTACTATAAACTCAATCATTTTCAGTCGGATGCCGGTCAGTTCGGCACGACTCCGTTGCTGAATTATTTTGCATTCAATCATGGCTGGCAGCGCGGGATCGACGGCGCGCTCAAAATGCATGTCACCGAGAATCTCACGGGACGCGCCAACGTAGCCTGGGGCCAGTGCAAAGGGTATGGCCTACAATCCGGACATTTCCTCCTCGACCAAAAAGAGATCACCGATATCAATTCAAGCGGAGGCGTCTTTTGCGATCATTCGCAGCTCGTGACCAGTTCGGCGGTGGCCAGCTATCGTCTCCGCGAGCATACGACCATCACAGGACAGATGCTCTATGGGTCGGGGCTGCGAACCACGATCGATGGAGAGAAGACGAACAGTTCGCACTTCGATTCGTATACCACCTACAATTTGTCGCTGGCACATGTCATTCTGTTGCCGAAGAGTCAAAAGTTCGTGATTGCGTTCGATGTCATCAATCTGCTTGACGAGAAATATTTTCTCAATCAAGGTGACGGCAGTATCGGCCTAGGCGTGGCCCATGCCGGGATGCCGAGGTCGTTCTTTCTCCGCGGACAGTGGGTGTTTTAGCAGGATGCTGAAAACGGCCTCAGCTTCGTTCTCGGTTATTCGGACCCCTCAACGTACTTAACAGTACGCCCCGGGTCTCGTTCCCTGCGGCCTCGCTGAGGGACCGTTTTGAGCATCCTATTGAATCGGAGGGTGTCAGGTGATGGATAGACGCTCGGTATGTTGATTCAGGCCATACTGATAGTATTGTGGTTCTTTCCCATGAGCAGCCTAGCTATTGAAGGAGATCGGGCGACGCATCATTCGGATCATGACGAGGATGCGATCGACATTCCGGAAGTCCATGTGCACGGCATCCCGCTCAACAAGGATCAGCAGCGCGCGCCTGTTCCGCGCTCTACGCCGTGGCCGACGATTCCACGGGCCTTGGAAGGGAAGGAGTTGGACGATTGGATGAAAGCGCGTTTTTTGGTAAGCAAAGATGCGCGCATTACCGTCGTCGTGCTGGAACCTGCGAAGAATCGAGAGTTGACGCTTTCCGGATTGGCAGCCCTCAACCGCTGGACATTCGATCCACAAATGCGCGGCGATGAACCGGTTGATGGGGAATTAACCATACGCATCCACTTCCGAACCCAATAGCGGATGCTGAAACAGATCCCCAACTGCGTTCTCGGGTCGAAAGAATCCTCTCCGTAGTCATTAGGATGGCGATGGACGAAGCCTTATTTCGAGGGATCAATGGATTGGCCGAGCACTCGGCAATCGTGGATTGGTCCATGCTGGCCTTGGCGCAATCGTCGAATCTGCTTCTCCCAGGCCTGTTCGTCTTTTTCTATTGGCTGTGGCTCGACAAACGTGAGGCGCTTGTCGGAAGCGTTGTCCTGGCAGGCGTCATTGTCGTCAACGATTTCATCGGAGCGCAGGTGAAACATCTGGTTGCGCGCCCGCGGCCGTGCCGTGTGCTGGATCATATTCACCAGCTCGCGGGGTGCGGAGGCACATTCAGTTTTCCCTCCAATCATGCCATGAATACTGCCGCCGCGGCTGCGTTCGCGCAGATGCTCTATCCCGCGTGCGGCTGGGTCACGTGGC
>DATEPO010000009.1:0-5946 GCA_035273145.1 Nitrospiraceae bacterium | reverse complement strand
TGTTCTTGGTGGCGGCATTATCCAATCTGACCTGCGCTGACGGTTGCATCCATCTTTTGCGACCTCATAACAAGTTCCTGCAGAAGTGCCTCCAGCCCTCTTCCTGCTTGACACTGCCCATTCGCTGATGCTAGGTTGCCGTGTTTTTCGTGCCCACCCGCACGGATATTCACCCCCGGTCATCGGTAACGATTGTGATTAAAACTGCTGTCGCGCGACGTTACGCGAAAGCTTTGTTTGGGCTCATAGAAATGGGGCAGGCGGAGGCGACCCGCGATGGTCTTGCCGCCTTAGCGGATGCTGTCGCCACCTCAGCCTCACTAAAACACGTGCTCGCCTCGCCCGCCTTTAGTCTCGATGATAAGCGAGCGGTCCTTGAATCCCTGAGCCAGCGCTTAGGCTGTCCACTCATCATGGGCCAGTTCTTGGCTCAATTGATCAAGAAAAATCGAGTGAGCTTCCTGCCCGAAATCGCGGAAGAGTTCGCCATCCTGGCCGATCAAGCACAAGGGACACAGCCCGTGGCGGTTTCGTCCGCAACGCCATTCACAGCAGAACATCAGGAACAGCTTCGGAGCCGTCTTCGCGTGTTGCTGCAACGCGATGTCGATCTGACCTTTCACACAAAACCCGCTCTGCTTGCCGGACTTCAAATTCGAATTGGAAGCACCCTATTCGACAGCACGGTTCGCACTCGCTTGGACACCATGCGGACCCTCGTGACGAAGGAGTAGCTGATGCAGATTAAGTCTGAAGAAATTAGCTCGATCATCAAGGAGAAGATCAAGGGGTTCGACCAACGCGTCGATGTCAACGAAACCGGGTCTGTCATCCAAGTGGGTGACGGCATCGCGAAGATTTATGGCCTTGAAGGGGCAATGGCCGGCGAAATGCTCGAGTTCCCCGGCGGCCTGTATGGGATTGCGCTGAACCTCGAAGAAGACAGCGTCGGCGCCGTGCTCATGGGCGACGAGACCAGCATCAAAGAAGGGGACCCGGTCAAACGCACCAGCCGCATTGCGGAAGTCCCGGTCGGCGAAGCCCTTGTCGGTCGCGTCGTGAATGCGATCGGGCAGCCACTGGACGGCAAGGGACCGATTAAAGCTTCGGCAACCCAACGATTGGAAGTGCGGGCGCCCGGCGTGATCGATCGTCAGTCGGTTCGTGAACCGTTGCAGACGGGCATCAAAGCGATCGATGCCATGATTCCGATCGGCCGCGGCCAACGTGAGTTGATCATCGGCGACCGGCAGACGGGGAAAACCGCCATTGCGGTCGACACGATCATCAATCAGCGCGGTCAAAACGTGTTTTGTATTTATGTGGCGATCGGGCAAAAGCGCTCCACGGTCGCGCGCGTCGTCAAGACATTGGAAGAGCATCATGCGATGGAATACAGCATGGTGGTCTCGGCCACAGCCAGCGACTCGGCGTCGCTCCAATATCTGGCGCCGTATGCCGGTGTAGCGATGGGCGAATACTTCCGAGACAATGGCAAGCATGCCCTGATCGTCTACGACGATCTGTCAAAGCATGCCACGGCGTACCGGCAGTTGTCTCTGTTACTCCGGAGGCCGCCTGGACGCGAAGCATACCCAGGCGACGTGTTCTATCTGCACTCCCGCCTGCTCGAGCGTGCCGCGAAAATGAGCGAGAAGCTTGGCGGCGGCAGTCTGACGGCGCTTCCCATCATTGAAACGCAAGCCGGCGACGTATCGGCCTACATTCCGACGAACGTGATTTCCATTACCGACGGTCAAATTTATTTGGCCGGCGATCTATTCTATGCCGGTATCCGTCCAGCGATTAACGTCGGTCTGTCGGTCTCGCGCGTCGGCGGCTCCACTCAGATCGAAACCATGAAACAGGTGGCCGGAACACTGCGATTAGATCTCGCGCAGTATCGCGAGATGGCGGCGTTCGCGCAGTTCGGCAGCGAACTCGACAAGACGACACAGGCTCAGTTGAGCCGCGGTGTCCGTATGGTCGAACTGCTGAAGCAAGGACAATACAAACCGATGCCGGTTGCCGATCAAGTGCTCTCCATTTACGCCGGCACCAATGGCTTTCTCGATGATGTTCCCGTGACCAAGGTTCGACAATTCGAGGACGACTTGCTGCATTACGTGGCGCAACATCATCCACAAGTGAAAAAGGATCTTGTGACCAAAGGAAAAATCGATGAAGCCTTTGGAAATGAACTGAAGCAGATCATCGGTACGTTCAAGCAGACCATGGGATATGCGGCGAAGTCATAATTTCTCATTTTGAATTTGCAATTTTGAACTAAAGGCGCTGAGGCGCCCGAAACATGCCGAGTCTTCAAAGTCTCCGTCGTAAAATCGGGGCCATTAAAAATACGCAGAAGATCACCAAGGCCATGAAAATGGTGGCTGCGGCGAAGCTCAAGCGCGCGCAAGATCGCATCCTGTCCGCCCGGCCTTATGGCCACAAGATGCGGGATGTCATTGCCAATCTGAGTCGTCGCGTGAACCGCTCTGCACACCCGCTTCTCCAAAAACGCACGGGACGCAACATCGAAATTCTCATCGTGACCAGCGATCGTGGGCTCTGCGGCGCCTTCAATGCCAACATCATTCGGAAGGCATTCGAATTCATTCATCAGTCGGAAGTGCGCGGTTCCAAGGTCATGCTGAGCATCGTCGGCCGAAAAGGCCGAGAATACTTCCGACGGCGCCCCTGGCCTATTCGTCAACAGTGGCTCGGCATTTTCGATCGATTGAGCTATGAGCACGGGATCGAGATCGGACATGATCTGATAGAGTCCTACACCAAAGGCGCGTTCGATGAACTCTATGTCATTTACAACGAATTTAAATCGGCGATTCAACAACGCGTGATCGTCGAGAAATTTTTCCCGATTGAAGCGCTCGACCAGATGAACGAGGGCGCGCCACAATTCGGCGGCAGTTACCTCTACGAGCCGGATGAAGATGAGCTGCTGGCGGCCCTGTTGCCGAAGCATTTCCAGACCCAAGCCTACCGAGTCCTGCTGGAATCATCCGCCGCCGAACACGGTGCCCGTATGGCTGCGATGGACGGGGCAAGTCGGAACGCCGGAGAGATCATCAAGAAACTGACTCTCTACTACAACAAGACCCGCCAGGCGGCCATTACGAAAGAGTTGATGGATATCGTCGGCGGAGCAGAAGCGCTGAAGTAGCACAGGCTCGAGGTCGGAGGGATAAGGCGATAGATGAAGAAGTTTTTATGTGGCCTCTCGCCTCGCCCCTCTTACCGGTAAGCGAGAAAAAGGAGCGAGAATGAGCACAGGAAAAGTCATCCAAGTCATCGGTCCGGTCGTGGACGTGGAGTTCCCGCCAGGCCAGCTCCCTAATATCTATAACGCGATTCGTGTCGATCAGGCGGAAGATGCCAAGGCCGGCACGCCCGAGATTCATCTCACGCTCGAGGTCGCGCAGCATCTCGGTGAGAACCGCGTGCGCGGCATTGCCATGTCGTCCACCGACGGATTGGTTCGCGACATGCCGGTGGTCGATTCAGGCGCGCCGATTTCCGTTCCGGTTGGACGTGAGACGCTTGGCCGGCTCATCAATGTCCTCGGTGAACCTGTCGATGAAAAAGGGCCCATTAAAACGAAGAAGAAATATTCCATCCACCGTCCGGCGCCATCCTTGGAAGACCAAGAGACGAAGACTGAAGTGTTGGAGACCGGCATCAAGGTGGTGGACCTCCTGGAACCGTATTCAAAGGGCGGCAAAGTCGGGCTCTTCGGCGGCGCCGGAGTCGGCAAAACCGTCATCATCATGGAGCTGATCAATAATATTGCGCTTCATCACGGCGGCTTCTCAGTCTTTGCGGGGGTCGGTGAACGAACCCGCGAAGGCAATGACCTCTGGCATGAAATGCAGGAATCGAAAGTCATCGACCCCGACGACTATACGAAGTCGAAAGCGGCGCTCGTGTATGGACAGATGAATGAGCCGCCCGGCGCGCGTTTGCGAATCGGCCTCACGGGCCTGACGGTCGCTGAATACTTCCGTGATGAAGAGAACCAGGACGTGCTGCTGTTTGTCGACAACATTTTCCGGTTCACTCAGGCAGGCTCCGAGGTGTCCGCTCTCCTTGGACGCATGCCGTCAGCCGTAGGCTATCAGCCGACACTCGGAACCGAAATGGGCGCTATGCAGGAGCGGATCACGTCAACAAAGAAGGGCTCTATCACTTCCGTGCAGGCCATCTATGTGCCTGCCGACGACTTGACGGATCCGGCGCCGGCGACCGCCTTCGCACACCTTGACGCGACAACCGTCTTGTCACGCGGTCTGGCCGAGCTTGGCATTTATCCCGCCGTTGATCCGTTGGACTCGACGTCACGCATTCTTGATCCGCAAATCGTTGGCGAAGAACACTATGCCGTGGCCCGCGGGGTGCAATCGGTCTTGCAGCGCTATAAAGAGCTGCAAGATATCATTGCGATTCTCGGCATGGATGAACTGTCCGAAGATGACAAGACCGTCGTCACTCGCGCGCGCAAAATTCAGCGCTTCTTGTCCCAGCCATTTCACGTCGCGGAAGCCTTTACCGGGTCACCCGGCAAGTACGTGAAGCTGAAAGATACGGTCAGAAGCTTCAAGGAGATCCTCGATGGAAAATACGATGCGCTCCCCGAACAAGCCTTCTACATGGTCGGCCCTATCGAGGAGGTCATCGCCAAGGCCGAGAAGTTAGGGTACAAACGGGGATAAGACGTGAAACGTTAATCGTTAAACGCACATCGCCTTCACGTTTAACGAATAACGATTCACATTAACGGCATTCATGGCACGTACAATTCAACTAGAGGTCGTCACGCCGGAACACTTGCTGCTCAGTCAGCAGGTCGAGGAAGTGATTGCGCCAGGCATTGAAGGCGAATTCGGCGTGCTCCCCGGTCATACACATTTTCTTACCACGCTGAAGATCGGCGAGCTCCGCTACCGGATCGGCGAGCAGATGCACTACATGTCGGTCCTCTGGGGATTTGCCGAAGTGACGCCACAGAAAGTTACGATCCTCGCCGAGGTCGCCGAAAAGGCCGAAGACATCGATGTCGATCGCGCCCAAGCCGGCGTCGAAGCAGCTCAACGTCGACTCGAAACAGGCGGCCTTCCATCAGAAGTTGAAGCGGCCAGAGTCAGTCTTGAAAAGGCCCGCCTCCGGAAACGAATCGCCGAACGGGCGCGCCGGCCCTAACATCACGACTGTTCCCCCGTAGGCAGCGTTTAAACAATAGACAACCCCATTTATTTCACTGCTTTCGCAGAGGCAGCCTCCGGTAAAGACTCCCTTCGCTCCTGACCAGTGATCAGAAGTTCACTTCGATAGTGTCAGTAACGGTCGTACAATCTATCAGACCAGAACCGGACCTCGTACGGGCGGTAAGGCTGGTAGAGTTGACTGACGATGCGCATACATCATAAACGAGGGGGGATGAACCATGCAGATGGTGATGATGGTGTTCCGGACGTCGCTAGAAGAGGAAGTTCTACCCTGGGTTGAGCATGAACAACTGCCCTACACACGACTCGATGGCGCACAAGGCAAGGGGGAGACTGGCATGGTGCCCGGCTCGCTGACTTGGGGGGGGGCGAATAGCGTCCTGCTCCTCGCCGTCCCAGATGATCGCCTCAACAGTTTCAGGGATCGCGTTCGAGCGTTTGAACGGGAATTAGAGGCGCAACAACGCGCTATGGGGGTGCCCTTTCATATTTTCGTCATGCCATGTATTCAATGGCTGTGACCCTCCTTCTCTAGCTCTGGTCCTCATTGCCTTAACGCCTTTATACTGCGGGTTTGTTTCATCCATCATTTCTCTTACAGCACAGGAGGAGTGCCGTAGCTGTTCATGCGCGTGGCTTAGACCTTGAGAGGCTTCTCTCCTGTGACCCAAGCCCGTCCCTGCACCGAGAGGGCCCGGCGGCC
>DATEPO010000008.1:0-3592 GCA_035273145.1 Nitrospiraceae bacterium | reverse complement strand
GATGTCGATGACCAGCGGTGCGTGATCCGAGGGTATAGGCTTTCCCTTCCGCGCCTCGCGATCGATCTCGTCCCTGACCACGCAATGTTTTTAAGGGCGCCGTCAGGACAGGTGATCGATGCGCATGCCGAAGTTTTTATGGAAATTGTCGGCGCGGTAGTCCCACCACGTGTACCGCCCCGGTTCCGGGTGATGCAATCGGTAGGCATCGACGAACCCGCGCTCGACAGCCACGCCAAAGCAGGCCGCTCACGATCGGAAATGTGCGTGCCGCCATGGAGGAAAGAATAAAGGCGTCGGGGAGTCTTTTTGAATATCCTCTCTCCATATCAATACGGATGTGTATCTGATTTGTTGTATTGCCTCTCTCAGCTGAGTGCCCATTCATAGCGTCTTCCCTCACCCACTAGAAAAAACTTAAGTTCTGTTCTATACAGTAAGCATCTAATCGCTTGTTACTGTGCGTCAGTGTCACGTCGATTGGGCGAAAAGGTTGTCGGCATCAAAAGAAACTATGCAATCACATGGAGGAGCGTGATGGAGAAAAAGAAGAAGAATTACTTTGGGTGGGTTCCGGATTTGCCGGATCATCGCGATCATACCTACGCCGCGCCTCAACAAGTCGTGGCGAAACTCCCGGCAAAAGTGGATCTCCGCACGCACTGCCCGCCGATATATAACCAAGGCCGGATCGGGTCCTGCACGGCGAACGCCATTGGAGCGGCGATGCAGTTCGTTCGGAAATCCGAAAAGCGGAAGCCAGATTTTGTCCCCTCACGCCTGTTCATTTACTGGAATGAGCGCAATATGGAACACACGGTGTCGATTGACAATGGCGCTCAGATTCGCGACGGCATCAAAGTTGTGGCCAAACTCGGTGTGTGCCCGGAGTCGGCGTGGCCCTATGACGATACGCCTGCCGATTCTACGACCAACGCTTGGGCACAAGGCGCCAAACCCACGTTGAAACCTTCAAAGGATTGCTTTTCGACGGGAGCAAAAAACCAAGCCGTTGCCTATCAGCGCGTCGGGCGAAGTCTTACCCAAATGAAGGGATGTTTAGCTTCAGGTTTTCCGTTTGTGATCGGATTTTCCGTTTATGATTCGTTCGAGTCGGCGGAAGTGGAGAAAACCGGACAGTTGAATATGCCTGGACCAGGCGAGGGGCAGGTCGGTGGGCATGCGGTACTGGTCGTTGGATATGACGAATCTCAACAGCGCTTCCTGGTGCGGAACTCCTGGGGCAAGCAGTGGGGGATGGCCGGCTATTTCACCATGCCGTATGCCTATCTGTTGGACGCCAATCTCTCCGATGACTTCTGGACCATCCGGTTAACCGAATAGAGTTTGGCGCGCGTCATGATTATCGAGCCGGCAAGCTTGGCCCTTGTTTGTCGAGGTGTTCCATTTGCCGGCGCAGGACGTTTCCAAGCAAATGGGCCGCCTCATCATGAACGTTATGGCCGTGGCCGTCACATCGTAATTTTGCTGGCCGGCACGAGATGGAATTGGTAGCGCTGAAGGAGCCTCATCCGGGTCGGGTCTTGCCGTAGCACAATGAGGATCACATCCTGTCCCGCGCGACGACTCCTCTGAAAGATTCTGATGTCTATTTATCTCTGAGTCCCCCCGCAGACTCATCGCGGCTTCCCAGGCGCGCCGCAATCCGCGAATCCGCCGAAGGCCAGCCGGCATCGAATGGATGGCCGGGGCGGTCGATGTCGATGACGAGCGGTGCGTGATCCGAGGGTGTAGGTTTTCCCTTCCGCGCCTCGCGATCGATTTCGGCCCAGACCACGCGGTGTTGTAAAGGCGCCGTCACGAGCAGATGATCGATGCGCATGCCGACGTTTTTATGAAAATTACCGGCGCGGTAGTCCCACCAGGTGTACCGCCCGGGTTCCGGATGATGCAGTCGGTACGCATCGACGAATCCCGCGCTCGAAAGCCGCGCGAAAGCCTGCCGCTCTCGATCGGACACGTGCGTGCCGCCATGACAGGCGCTGGGGTCCCACACATCGATATCGTGCGGCGCCACATTGAAATCCCCGCCGATCACGGCCGCCGTATCCGGAGTGACGGCCTCGTTGATCCAGCGAGCCAGCCTGTCGAACCACACGAGCTTGGCTTCGTAAAACGGCGAGTCTACGAGCCGGCCGTTCGGTGCATACACGCAGATGATGCGAACGCCGCCGCATTCGGCAGCGAGCATCCTGGCCTCAGCGAGCGGTTCATCATCGCCGATGTCAGACGTTTGCGCGGGCCGTAACGGCTCGCCAAAATTCGCGATCACGCCGCCAATGCCGCAGCGGCTCGCAATCGCCACGCCGTTCCATCGACCCTCGCCATGGTGCACCAGCTCGTATCCGGCCTGCTCGAACGTTTTGACGGGCGCGTCCGCATCCGCCAGCTTCGTCTCCTGCATCAGCAGCACGTCCGGCTTCGCCCGATCCAGCCACCACAAGACTTTTTCCAGGCGAGCCTTCAGCGAGTTGACATTCCAGGTCGCAATCCGCATGACTAGAGATTATCCGAATCAATAGATCTCACAAGCAATCCAGTTTATATATACTGTGCGTCAAGTGCATTATCTCTGACTGCACTGTTGCGAGGCGACGGACATGGAACCGGAATTCTGGCACCAACGTTGGGCGTCGAACCAGATCGGCTTTCATGAAGGACAGGTCAACGCCTACCTGGCGCGTCACTATGCCGATCTGGGACTTGCGCCGGGCGAAACCGTGTTCGTACCGCTGTGCGGCAAGAGCGTCGACGTGCGCTGGCTGGCCGACCAGGGTGCGCACGTTGTCGGCGTCGAACTCAGTCCGATCGCGGTGGAGAGTTTTTTCGCCGAGCAGGGATTGACGCCCCGGACGAGCAAAGAAGGCGCATTCGCGGTCTGGGAGAGCGGGCCGATCCAACTGCTATGCGGCGACTACTTCGCCCTCACACCCGCCCACCTCGCCGGCGCGCATGCTGTGTATGACCGTGCCGCCCTGATTGCCCTTCCGCCTGAGCGGCGTGCCGACTACGTCGCACACCTCGACCGTCTCTTGCCCGGCGCGCGCCGCACGTTACTGGTGTCCCTGGAATATCCGCAGGAGCAGATGCAGGGACCGCCGTTCTCGGTAGCGGAGCGTGAGGTGCATAGGCTGTTCGCCAGTGCGCGCATCGAACGGCTCGGCACCCAGGACGTGCTGGCCGACAATCCACGTTTCCGTGACAAGGGGCTCACGCGTCTGCTGGAATACGCCTACCTCATCACGCAAGGCGAGGCGTAGTGATGTTTGGGCCGTGGAGTCAAGGACCAGTAAAGTACTAGTCGTAACAGCTTGTCCCGGGGGTAATATGAGGAGGTACCAAAAAGGTCGGGGAGTCTTTTTGAGAGAGCATCCGCTGTTGGGCTTGAACTGCCCAGCGACTCCAGTAGCGTCAATGGTTCTCAATAGAAGAGGTCATTATGGATTTCCTGGCGCGCCTAGTTGACCTGGCGAGTGCAAACGTGGAGGCGGGTGGGCGTCCCTTCTCATGCCTCATTGTGAAGGACGGTGTGGTGCTGGCGGAAGGTGTGAACCGGGTGGCCCAAACGCAT
>DATEPO010000007.1:0-16190 GCA_035273145.1 Nitrospiraceae bacterium | reverse complement strand
AAGAATGTAAAGGAGGAGTAGCTCCAATGAACCGTAGATGAGCGTTTGTGATCGCTCTTTTATACTCTTCATGCTTGTAGGCATGCCGGCCGCTGGTCTTGCCGATCCTCCTGCTACCACAGGACACCACAATTCATCCATCGTACGCTTCAATATTCCTGTTTGGCGAAGGCTCGTCTATAATGGCTCTGAGATGAAATCAACGAATGCAGGCCTTCTTCTCTCGTTCTCGGCCATGGCGGCCATTGGTCTGATAGTCGGATGCAGCGCACTCGACTATGGGGCGACTGAGCGGAATCACACGGCCTCTCTTAATTGCTGCACCTTGCAGCCCGGCACGGCTCGGCAACAGGCTCTCGCGCGCGCTGCGACCAAGCTGGTGGGGTCGCGAACGGTCCAAATAGGGAACCGGATCGTTTCGTACGACTGTGCCGGGGTGACCCGAGCGATTTATCTCAGTGAGGGACATGATCTCTACGAGGGAAGCAACGGAACTGGACGCGCGAACGGCGTTCGGCTTATTTACGAGCACGTACGAAAACATGGAGAGATCCATCGCGGGCCGGCTGTTCGTCCGGGAGACCTTGTCTTTTTCGATAATACATGGGACTTCAATGAAGACGGCATGCTGAATGATCCACTGACGCATGTGGGAATCGTGGAGGAGGTGGAACAGGACGGCACCGTCGTGTTTATTAGCCGTGTATCGAATGCCATCGAACGCTATCGGATGAATCTTCGCGCGCCCGATACCGCTCGAGGCACCGATGGAAGGATTTTTAATGATTATTTACGACGAAAGAAAGCAGGAGACCCGCATGGGACAGTCTATCTTACCGGCCAACTGTTCGTTGGATTTGGGTCTGTCGATGAGTAACGATACTGCTCCTCTTATCAATCCTATCCCTATCCGAGGCGCGGCCGTCTGGGATCCTGGCGACCGCATCCTTTGCCCCAAATAGACTCATGTGACTAAGGGCCATCTAACCTCCGAAGGAGCGATGCCAGGCATGGGCAAGACGGACAAGCTTGGACGAGACTCTTGTGCCATGGGTCTTGTAAATCTACTTGTGTTACAGATCTCCATTGGGTAGGATGCACGACTATTTGATGAAGGAGGACGGTATGAAGCAGCTCAAACGCCATGCGAAGGGGCATGTGGATTTGACGCAGGAAGAAGAGGAGGACCTCCGCCGCAAGCTGCTGAAGCGGGCGCGGAATGGTGACGGCAAGGCCCAAGCGGAATTGATGGCCTCTTATGGTGTCCGGGTCTATTCAGAGGCGGAACGGGCTTCATTAGTCCATTATACGGTGCCCAAGGCACCTCGGCGCAGGAGCGCCAAGCCAGCTCGGAAAAAGTGATGCCACCGCGGCGTAGTGATGGCGCCCCGTCGGCGACGCCCTAGTTGACTGTCTCGCCTGGTGTATCTATTCATACCTATTTTGTCCTACAGAATTTTCAGTGTCTTTCGGACAGGCGACGCAAGGCTGATTCGGTACGGTACAGAGCCTAAGTATAGTTCACATTCAGGGGAGGATCGTATGAATCGGATTGTGAAAGGAAAAGTCGGGAAGCAACGTTCTGCGCCCGCGCTGACGCCACGGCAGCAACAGATTTTGAGGTTGATCACGGAGGGGTATACGAGCCGTGAAATCGGAAAGCAATTAAAGATTAGCGTCCAGACGGTGGAGGTCCATCGCTTCAATCTTATGCGTCGCCTCGAAGTGCGCAACGTCGCTCAACTGATTCGCCAAGCGCTCGTCTTTAATTATCTGCCGAAATCCTATCCGCAGATGAGCACGGCGCATTCCTAGATGGTATTGGTCGATTATCGACGTGGAGAGGTGCGAGAGTGGCTGAATCGAGTGGAGAGTCATCTCCGCGGTCCGGCTGCCGGATCCGGACGTTCGAATCGTCCCCTCTCCGCCACCAATATCCTATGCTGATAGTGAGAGGGCTATTTGGCTCTGATGAGAAACAAGCTCACGTGAATGATGACCAAGGTGTACAGCATTTCAAACGAGGCCGGCAATTTGTGACCGAGGAGTGCTTCTTCATAGAAAAGAGGAAGAAGGCCGATGCATAAAATAAATGCACTGATGAAGCTGGGCCGACGCATGCCTTTGATCCAGCGCACCATCGTAGGTCTCATCTCGCAGTACCTCTCATACATACGATACACACCGTCAACAGTGTAAAAAGTTATCGGCAGCAATACAATTAGACGAAAGTCGAATCATCGTACAAGCATGATAATGAGAATAGGCTTGTAAGCAGATTTCCTACCCGGATAAGGCTTTGACCGTGTGGCGATGAGGCATGAGCAACATACTGTTTATCGATAGTCTGCCGAGAGAGATGAGCAATGCCAGACTTATCGCATTATGTGCTCCATTTGGATCCGTTTTGGTTGCAGCAGTCGCTCGGCGCGCGGAGACGGATTATTTGCCATTCGGGTTCGTCTCCATGCAATCCGAGGCGGAGGCGAAGAACGCGCAAGCTCATCTGAATGGATGCGTCATCGACGGGAATCCGATACGGGTCGATAGCCGCATCTCGCCTCCCTTTGGCTGGACCAGAGAACCAGCCGCCCTTCAGGCCGTACCTCCTGCTTAATCTGTTGTCCGCTTCCCGGTGTAGCACTTCTTCGTTTTCAGGATGCCGGCTGTCCTCGACGATGTGTCAGTGAATGCCGTACGTCGCGCCCCCACTTCACTGATAATGCCTAGGCGTTCATTATAATAGCATAGAACATGGCCGCCACGGAGACGGCTGCGAAAAGAATCAATGCCGAAACGGGGTGAGATGATGTCTCCTGCGTTGCGGAGGACAATCGGCGTCATTGTCATGCTCTGTGTGGTATTAGGGCTGATTGTCGCCTTTATTGATGAGCCGCTCCGCCGCTATGCCGAACGGGCATTCAACCAACACGTGGACGGTTATACGCTCACAATTGAGACACTGCATTTTCATCCGATCGGCCTCTCGGTGGATTTCGAGAATGTTCGCTTGGTTCAACGCGAACATCCCGATCCGCCCGTTGCTTTCATCGAACGGTGGCATGCCGGCATTCATTGGCGAGCCTTACTTCATGGTTCCCTCGTCAGCGATCATCGTATTGAGCGGCCCGTCATGCGTATCACACGCACACAGGCGAAAGCGGAAGCCGGAGACGACACGCCGTTGGAGGATCGAGGCTGGCAAGATGCCGTGCTTGCGGTCTACCCCTTCAAAGTGGACGTTTTGACAATAATTGACGCCGATATCTCCTATCGAGACAGTCCACGATCCAAGCCGTTGCATCTCGACCATCTCAATGTTCGGGCGAACAATATTCGCAATGTTCAGTTCCATGATCGGACCTATCCCTCCTATCTTCATCTTGACGGTCGGGCATTCGATTCGGGTCGCATCACGGTGGATGGCGCTGCGAACTTTCTCTCCGAGCCGCATCTCGGCCTGAAAGCCGAGGCGATTCTTGAGCGTATCCCTCTCGATGACGTCACACCGGTGACCGGACGTGTGAATGTCCAACTGACACAAGGCCTTCTCTCGGCAAAGGGGCACATCGAATATTCTCCGGTGATCAAGCAGGCGATGCTCCACGACCTCATGCTCGAGGGCGTGCATGTCGATTATGTCCATTCCGCTTACACGAAGGAAGCGGAAAAGAAGGTAGGGGAGGCCACCGTCCGAACAGCCGAGAAGCTGACCAATCATGCGGAATGGCTGCTCCGCATCGATCACGGTAAAATTTTGAACAGCGAGATCGGCTTCGTCAATGAAGCAACCACTCCGCGCTACCGGGTCTATATGAGCGACGTCAATATCGGCTTGGACAACTTCAGCAATCAACTCACCGAGGGCACGGCCTATGTCAAAGTGACCGGCAAATTTATGGGATCAGGTCTCACGCAGTTCAGTGGGACCTTCAGGCCGGAGACCGACTCTCCCGACTTTGATCTTCAAGTCAGGATGGTGAAAACGAAAATGCAATCCCTGAACAATGTCCTGCGCGCCTATGGAGATTTCGACGTCGTGCACGGTGTGTTTTCCTTCTTCACTGAATTGACGGTGAAAAACGGCGCAATCGACGGATATGTAAAGCCTCTGTTTAAGGACGTCGATGTATATGACGCAGAACAAGATCGCGACAAAAAGCTTGCTCAGAAAATATACGAGGGAATCGTCGGCGGTGCAATGACGATGCTCGAAAATAGGCCTCGCCACGAGGTCGCCACGCTAGCCGACGTGTCGGGACCGCTGACGAATCCCAAAATGAGCACGTGGCAAGTAGTTGCCAAACTGATCCAAAATGCGTTTTTTAGGGCTATCTTGCCCGGCTTAAAAAAAGAGGTGAAAGAAGAATAGCCAAGTCATGCGCGGCTGCCAGGCCATAAGGGTACAAATCAAGAACTCCCCCCTGTCTCTCCTACGAGGATGTAAAGAAAAAACATTTCCATACCTGCCTGTTGTAGGCGCAAGGCACATCCTTCCCGAGCCATGTCATTTGCATCGTGTCCTACACGTCGCTGCTCCAAATACCTATTCTACAACTAGGGCTAAGTATCTAATCTATCCCTGCTTGAACCACGGATGACACGTTAGAAGACGGAGGACAATGTGCCGTGCCTTAGCCTTCGGTTTGTACATATCTCATGGCCGGTTGCTTTAGTAGCATGGAGACGCGGCGGAATGTTGGCGACCTGCGTGTTACTATGCCTCCTCGATGCAGGTTGTGTCGAGCCGTACCCTATTTGGAAAAAATTGGACAACGCGCCATTTCCAATCAAAGTCAACGCTCTGGTGACAGGTAACCGCAACGTGTTGAGTCGTCAGCACATATTGATGTATGAAGGCTGGCGGCTCAGCTTCGGCCCAGACACTCCGACTGCAACAGCGAACGCAGGCTGCACGTGGCAAGTGCGCTGCGAAGTTGAGATTGATCATCTGAAATGTGAGACAGGGAAGGGGAGGCAAGAGAATTGTTCACTGCGCTTCGATACGCTTGACGAAGCATGCGAACTACTCATGGAGCGGAGCCGCGAGACCGTCCGCATTGCCTGCCCGGTCGATATCATTTTCGATGCCGTTCAGGGCAAGCTTACAGTGATGAAACCGTCCCTGGATCCGACATAAGCAAGGGACGCCGTCCTTGATTGAGCATGGGCGTACAATTGTGAGGGAGTTCTTATGTTCCGGTTGTTTCTGGCTGACGATCACGTCATCATTCGTCAGGGGATTAAACGCGCGTTGACAGATATGACCGTGATCGGCGAAGCCGGCACGGCGGCAGAATTACTCAACAGCTTGCCAAGGCATCTCTGTGACGTTCTGCTTCTCGACCTCGCCTTACCCGGTGAGAGCGGCGTTCGTCTCATCCCCAAAATCAAAGCCTTGTGTCCTCGGGTGCGCATCATTGTATTCTCAATGTTCGGCGAACCCGACTATGCAAGGCATGCGTTGCAGGCCGGTGCAGCCGGGTATGTCTTGAAGACGGCTCCGATGAAGGAATTGCGCGACGCCATCCGGCATGTCATCGCGGGCCATACCTATCTCAGCGGGTCCTTCGACGAGCAGGATATCCGAGAACCACGGCCGCCGATGAAGCGCTTATCACCACGAGAAGAACAGATCATGCAGCTCATCGGAACCGGGAAACCGATGCGTGATATTGCCGATTCCTTGGCCCTGAGCCCGAAAACGGTCGCCACGCACCGCGCGCGTATTTTAGAGAAGCTCCAGCTCAAATCAAGTTCCGATTTACTTCGCTATGCCGTGCATCATGGATTAAAAGAATCTTCCACAGAATAAGCCGTCTGGCGTGCCAACGGACTGTACCGACTGTGATGGAAGGGAGCGATGAGAGGAGCGCGGGCTTGCTAGCTCAATAAATTCTCGTGAATCGCGTAATGCACCAATTGAGCATTGGTTTTCATCTTCAGTTTTTCCAAAATACGTGATCGATACGTACTGATCGTTTTAATACTGAGGCCGATCTTCTCGGCAATTTCTTTCATGCTAAAGCCTTGGGCAATGTGGCACATCACTTCGTATTCTCGCGTGGACAGCGAGTGATGTATGGGAGCGTCATATCCGCCGTCCAGTCGTCCCACAAGGGTTTCCGCCAGGGATGCGTTAATATATTTGCCTCCTGTGGCGACCTTCCGGACCGCCGATACGATTTCCTCCGGTAAGCGTTCCTTCATTAAGTAGCCTGATGCCCCGGCTTTCAGTGCCCGTATTCCATACAATTCTTCGGGATGAGCGCTGAGAATCAACACGGGCAACATTTTATGACGACGTCGAATGTCTTGTAACACTTCAAAGCCGCTTCGTCCCGGCATCGTAATATCAAGCAGGACCACATCAATTGGATGAACGGCAAGCTGGTCGAGCACTTCCTCTCCGCGTGCCGCTTCACCCGCCACGACAATATCGGGCGTGTCCGTTAAAATCTGTTTAAGGCCTTGCCGAACGATCGCGTGATCATCGGCCACGAGGGCTCTAATCATAGTGCCGTCCTAAGTCCAAAACGCTGCTCGCCTTATGTAACAGTTATGGCAGCGGACGTCTGCCGGACGGTCGCCTACAGTGGAATAAGGGGAGTGAAGAGAAGAGGAGTGCAGGATCATCACCGTGACGGGGTCAGATCGCTAAACCGAAAAGGACACCGGCAAAGTATTGATACTAGCGTGGCCATCGCACGATCACCGATGATGATGACCGAACCGGTGACCGAAGAACCGTGGGCCGTAAAATGGACCACCCCAATAATAACCAGGAGGCCCGAGGTACAACGAAAGACCAGGCGCCGAATATCCATAACGCGGATACCCAAACCCCGGATACCCGAATCCAGGATATCCCAATCCCGGATAGGTGGGAGGAGCAAGATACACGGATGCGGCTCCATCGCGTTCCGCCAACCGCCGCTGCAGATCCTGGCTGGCCGATGCTTGCCGATCCATCTGCTCGCGAAGTTGACCTAACATCTGTTTCTGCGCGTTCAATTCTTCTTCAACCTTGCCACTCTTGCTGTGCTGTATTTCGATATAGGCGTAGAGACAATTCAGGTGGGCGGCGCCTGAATAGGCTCGGCATTCCATAGGAGATCCGACGCCGGGCATGATGGCATCAGGAGAACGGGCGGGAGCAGCCGCTGCTTGGGGCAGCTCCGCGCCGGCCGACTGTCCACCTCCTTCGTCCGCAATCGGGGTAAGTTGGTCGACCTGTGGCTGCTTGGCCGGTATCTGTTCCAGCATGCCGTCCCGAGGATTCTTGTCGGACTCGACTGCTGCAGTATTCTGCCGCTGTCTTTCGATGTAACGGTAGAGACAATTGAGATGAGCTTCCTCTGCAAAGGATTCACACTCCTTCGGTGAGGAAAATCCAGTTGCGTGAGACATTTCACCCGGCGCGAACATGGTGAGGCTGAGAGTGAGCGGTAAGAATCCAGCCAGCCATAAGATTTTCCGCGTTTGATTCAGCAGGCCGGCGTCATAATATTTCATGGTTCATTCCTCCCACGTCCCTCATACATTTATTATAACGTACGACCGAGCGATAGGTTGACTCCCTGCGAGCCGCAAGCGCAATCGAAAACCCACCGGAGTGCAACGGACCACTATCGTCGCCACGCGCGCCTTGTCAGCTTTTGCAAGGCTTGGGATAGGGTTTCTCTCATTTTCCGGTCTTCCTCCTGCACTTTTCTGAAAAGGGCGAACAAGATGGTGGCCCATATCACGCCGGATGGAAGCAGCCGGTTAATAACGGCCAGATCAGATTGTCCTGTCGTGGCCAGGCCGTATCTGAGCACGATAAGAACCGTCGCGGAGAGACCTGTCACGATCAACGCCAGAGTTTCTCTTCTTCCTGACCAGAAAGCGATCCAGCTCACAGGAATAACATAGAGAACCGGTATGGCAGTGCCGAGCGGCATGGACAGATCAATCCAGAAGACGCCCATAAGGAATGCGCCAACGGATAACAATCGAAGAAGCTCGGGGAAGGAAAGCAGCATGGTGATGTAGTCCTTGGAGACAAATGGTGCCGGTCGTTATTGAGATCCAACAGCACTATCATGACAACCGAGCACCGGTGTCAGCAAAATGGTAAATGTTTTTCAGTGTGGCGTAAAGCAGACTCTGCTGAAGTTCCTACAGTTAATCTTAAGAACATCTGATAGCCTACAGGTTCACAAGGCCTTCGGCCGAGAAGACCTAATGTCTTGGAGCGCTTTTCCGTCGAGGGCGGAAGAAAGGAGCACGATCTATGGACATCACGACTCATCCTATTCTTGAAAAAGAAAATGAGGCGGTGGCTCTGGCCACCGTCATCTTTGCGGCCGGATTTTTTCTCGGTATCGGAACCGGGATGTTGCTTGGTTCGAGCGCGGGCAGTGAAGTCCGCGGACGATTGAGGGGTGTTGTGGACGATCTTCTCGGTGTCGGCTCGAAACGGTTGGCCAATGCCATCGAGACGGGCAGTCAGATGGTGGCCAACGAGCGTAAGCCCGAACGCACGTGATGCGGCGGACGAAGACTCTTTCATTCTGAATGGAGAAATGAGGCCGACATGTTACGCAAGCAACTCATCCAACCGATCGATAAACAGGTATCGCGGGGAGAAATTTCGATTCCTGATACGGCGACCGTCCTCGTGACATCCGAACGGTTGGATCATCCGATCGATTATATTTGTGACGGACAGCGCGGGCCGGGCAGCACGCGGTGGATTGCCGAACGGCCTGGTGATCAAACGGTTGTCCTGGCGTTTGATACGGCTCAAGACATTCAGGTCGTAAGTCTGGAAATCGAAGAAAAAGAGGTCAGCCGAACACAAGAGCTGACGCTGTCCACGTCACGAGATGGAGGACAAACGTATCGAGAAGTGCTTCGCCAGGAGTTTAATTTTAGTCCGCCGGACACTACGTTCGAACACGAAGAGTGGCGGCTGGCGGCGAAAGGCATTACTCATGTCCGCGTCTGGATCAGACCGGATAAGGGAGGAAGGCCATGCTATGCCAGTATGACTACGTTGGCGTTACAGGGATAGAAATGTCGGGGCGCTTCAATGATGAGGCGCATCTCTTTAAACTCGACATGATAGCCAAAATGCGAAGGCGTTCTACGCATACTTGCATGTGGAGATTGACGACCCGAGCAATGGCCCTCGATATCAAAATTATCGCATCGGCTGCACCGTAGCTCCATCTGTCCAATAACCGATCTGACTCCCTTGTAAGGTGATTGGCTAGCGAGAGTCGTCGTCAGTTCGGTCGATCTCCTGTTCGAGACTCGTACAGAACGGACAATCAGATCGGTTGCCGTCGGTCCATAGCCGATGACACTCTTCACATTCCCAAATCAACACGGTGGCGAGCGGAGAACAAGAAATGCCGACTTCCTTGGTCATCATAAAACTTCTCCCCTTCGTGTGAAACTATAGATTGATCATCAGAAGATGAGCAGTTGGATGAGCAAGTTTTGCGCCACGCGACTCTTTATCGAAACGCTGGAAAATCGCTAGACTCTTGAGAGAGCATGAAGAGGAGTGCAGTTGACAGCGAGCAAACTGTCCTTGTTCAGCCAGAGTGAACGTTTTTGCAGCGAAAGGATTAACTCGTAATGTATCAGGACAATCAGGCGAATGCCCAGCAGGCTGTGCGCGTGCCTCAGAGTCAATACTCCCTTTCTTCGACGCCCCAGCTCGACACGGTCACTTCCGCGCCCTTTGCCGCTCGCAACTGTTCGGCGACCCGCCATCCCGCCAAGACCTTCCCGATCTTGCCCTCCGGATAGGCGTCGAGAAACTGAGTCAAGAGCACCGCATCTCTGAATCCGCCCACGTGGTCCATCTCAATCCGGAAGACCTGCGCCAGTCTCTCGTGGTCGTAAGAATCACGAATCTCGGCCTTTGGAAAATGCTCGTGAAAATATTCACGCACCGCCGCAAGCTTTTCCAGTTCCTCTTCTCTATTCGGATTTGGTCCCCAAGCCATAACGTCCTCCGTGCCGAAGTAGAGGCTATTGCGTCCTCCATTCTAGTCCCCTTCGTGCTCTTCCCACAGTCGATCTGGTGATCGATCAGTACAACGCCGGAACAGTACATTATAGTGCCAGTTCCGACGATCTTAATAGTTGTTGTATTTCATTGACGAGTGAGGGAAGGATCACGCGACCGGCAGTGGCACTGATGCGTGGATCGTTATGCGAGATAATTGCAATTGGAGCCGATCGCGTCTCGCTCCAAAGCCGTAATTGCGGTCAGCGTGGTGTGGAATTGGTCGAGATTAAATGGCTTGAGAAGGAAGCCATCCGCCCCCGCGAGTTCCGCCTCACGGGCCAGCGGGGATCCGGACATCAGGACTACTGGAAGACTCGGCCACTGACGTTTGACCTCCTTGAGGACGAAGAACCCATCCTCGCCCGGCATACTGATATCGCTCAGCACCACGTCGCACGGTTCCCGCTGCAATACATATAGGGCGTCGGTAGCGGACTTCGCCGTCATTACACGCACGCCGGGGAGGACTCGCTCCAGCATGACCTGGACAAGCATCAGAATACTCGGTTGGTCGTCGATGAGAAGGATGCGTAGGGTCGGCATACCCCAGCATGCCGATATCCAACCGCGGAAACTATCACTCTCTAGTCGTAAGACCAAAGCCACGCAATCGATCCCATCGACGAATGTCGTACTGCTCCTGCGGGATTGGCGCCGTTACCGAATCTCGGTAGTATCCGCTTAGCGATGTACGAACAGGGAGGGTGACCCCATGCCTATCGTCTCTCAAATTGTGTGTGATGGCTGTCAAGCCGTGAAGAAAGAAACGAATCATTGGTATACGCTGGTCATCGGCGATGACCATGAGGCGTGTCTTCGGCCGATGGCGTGTACCCCTTCGAACCTCTTACAGGCCGGGGCACCGGGAGTGGTGCAATATCTTTGTGGACGGCTGTGTGCGATCGAGGCCTTGGACCGCTGGATGGAGGGCGTAACGGTTTGTGCCGGTGTCGGACATAACAGAGGATGAAACGTCGACAATATTATTGCCCCTCATCCTTCCGGTTGTGCCGCCTCGGTCTTGCTTTGCTCTTCCCAATCTCGGTGATCTTCTTTTACACATTCAACGATACGTTGAGTGGGAAGTGAAGAGGCTGCCGTGCGGCACATTTCCCACAGGAAAGGCTGCAGGTTGTTGAGCAACGTGATATGTACGGTTGGGGTATCGACAGCGCCGAGGCGGACATCGGGATGCGTAAGAATAACTGCCCGCGCCATTTCGCAGCCCGCACCTTTTTGTGACAAGGACTCCTTGAGAACTGTAGCCGGTTCGTTGAGCTGCAGTGACGGACTTCTTCCTGCCCGATCTACAATCGGAACTTGCGTGGCCGGCGCCCCAGCCGGGTCGTATTTCTGTCTAACCCAGCGGTCCTGAGTACAAATAATGGTGCCGGAGAGATGGTTGCATTCCAGGGCTAACACCCCGGCCGGGCCAATCAAGAGATAATCGATTTCACCCTTTCGATTCTGATAGCCCTTGATGAGCGTCCATGCTGCACCGGGGAGCATCGCCATGAGTTCTCCGGCGAGCCGCTGTTCCCCTTCCGCTCCGGCTTGCCACTGCTGTTCTTCCACCGTTGGCCCTTCCGGGACAGGAGGAGGCGGATCGCCGCGTTTCCGGAGGGTGCGGTGTCGCCACCAGGACGAGGCGCCCTGCACGAGGCGCAGGTGTCGGAATGCTTCATGATAGGCATGATCGAGAGCGTCGAGCTGTTCATCATAGCCACGCAATTCGTGTTGATACAGAAGGCGTGCCTGTTGGTAGCGCTGATCGCGTTCTCCACGCAAACGGCGCAGTTGCTGCTCGACATGATCAGACAAGATTACCTGTTGCATCATCGCAACTATACGCGATGACGATCGGCTCCGAAAGCCTCATCGTCCGGTTCTGCGGGTCTTCGCTCTTCTCTTCCGCTCGCAGCTCTGTGTCGTCCCATCCGCTTCTGAACCTCCGTGTCCTCCCGCCGTTCAAAGGTCCGCGGGGCAACGACCTTGCTCATGTCACAGACTCCTGCTAGTATTAGTACCTGTGCATTACTCCTTCCTACGTGTTATTCGGATGCTCCAATACCCCCCGCTTCGTTCGGCATTACTGGTCTTCGCCGGCATATTGTTTGGCATGGAGCTTATGTCCTTCGTCGGGGACCGGTCTGCCTTCAGTCATAGTCTTGCGAAAGCGGCTCCATCTCTCGGCACCCCGGATGCGGGAGTTGAGCAGTTGATCGTGATCCCTGAAGTACAGCGGGAGCCGCGCACCCGGTTTTTGAGCACGTTTCAGTTGCCCGACCACTTAACGTTTGCAGGACAGACGGTGCCGCTGGACAATTGGCAAGTGCGGGAACGTATTGAATATGAATTTTATCAATTTCTCGCTGATGAAGGACAGAGCGTCATTCTCGCGAAACGAAGCGGCCGGTGTTTCCCCCAGTTCGAACTGCAATTGGCCGCCGCGGGACTTCCCGACGATTTGAAATACCTTCTGCTGTTGGACAATAAATGTCCCAATACGGTCTCTGTTCCTTATCAGTCGGGGACCAGCCGCCGTAGGCCCATTCGGGCCGGTTCCGTCCCGCTGAATCGAAGACAAGTAGAGCTCTCTGTAGAGACGACGATGGCTCGCTTGATCGCCGCGAAAGCCAGAACTGCCGACTGGTTTCTTGCCACGGCTGCCTATATTGCAGGGGAGGATCATCTGCAGCGGGCCCTAGCGGAACAAAAAATTGGCGAGTATTGGAAACTTTCCGATAGCCGCGAAGTGATGCGGTATGTGCCGCGGCTCATTGCCGCGAAAGAGATTTACTCGCACCCCGATCGCTATCTCGGTCTCGCTAAAGAAGATCTCTATGCGCCTGTCGAAACTGAAACCGTCATCGTACACGTCACAGAGCCGAAGCGTCATCTGGCGGCGGTGGCCAACGACCTTGGCACCTATTACCTGGAACTCAAGCTGCTGAATCCACACATCGCCCACGATTCGCTTCCGCGCGGGACGCATACCTTGAAAGTGGCGAAGCAAAGAACCGCCGTCCCATAAAGCGTCCCCTCAGAGTCTCCGGCAACCGGTCTATTCACGTACTGTTCTCATTTACTGTTCTCATTGATCAATACGTAACCGTACTGATTGTCCAATGAGGTTTTTCGTGAGAATATCGCACGCGGGATGAGTCTGCCCACACCGTCTTCCTCATCGACCGTTCGAATACCACGTCCCATGATCAAGCGATGGTGGTTTGTCTCCATCGTTCTCGGTGTAATCGGAGCGTCCTTCCTTATCATCGTGAGCCGCCACGGGAAGGCGACGAGCATTGCACAGGTGATTGAGGCATCGCCGACAACCATCGTCGAAATCGCACCCGTGACGGTCGGTCGCGTCGATGATACCGTCCGCGCAGTAGGTACGCTTGAAGCCAATGAGTCCGTCATGATACGGCCCGAGATCCCGGGGCTTATCACACGCGTCCTCTTCACCGAAGGGCAGGCAGTGGAGAAAGGCATGGCCTTGATCGAACTCGACGATTCGGAACTTCAAGCCCAGGTGGCGGACGCCGAGGCGCAATTGAAGATCGCCCGCCTGACCTACGATCGCATGATGCAACTGACGGGCAATCAGAATCCGTTCATCTCGGAGCAGCAAATCGATCAAGCGATCAGCACGTTGGGCACCGCCAAAGCTAATTATGCTCTGTACCAGACCCGGCTGGCGAAGACCAGGATTCGCGCTCCGTTTGCCGGCTTTGTCGGGATTCGGCGCGTCTCTCCGGGCGACTATGTCCAGCCGGGGCAAGACCTGGTCAATCTGGAAGATCTCCTCACCCTGAAAATCGACTTCAAAATTCCGGAGACCTTCCTGACCCGACTCTCGATTGGGCAACGGATCGAAGTCATTACCGATGCCGATCCCGCCCATCCATGCACCGGAGACATCTATGTCCTCGATCCTCGAGTAGATTCCTCAAGCCGTGCCGTTCGCGTCCGGGCTCGCGTGCCGAATGCCGGAGGGAGGCTCCGCCCTGGGCTGTTTGCCAACATCAATTTGATCCTGAGCGAACAGGCCAATGCCTTGTTGATTCCTGAAGAAGCCGTGATACCGCAACGGGACAAGAGCTTCGTCTACCGTGTGCAGGATGACACGGCCCGATGGACCGAAATCGGTCTGGGGATGCGACAAGGCGGATTCGTGCAGGTGCTCCAGGGCCTTCATGAAGGCGACCACATCATTCGCGTCGGCCATCATAAGGTCAAGGATGGGGTGGCGGTCGCGGCTGCGGCAGAGAAGCCGTTAAACGTGAATCGTTAATCGTTCATGGCTTTGAGAGAGACTGTTTCTCTGCGTTCCACGAATAACGAATAACGATTCACGGTCCTCTATGAAGCTTTCTGAAGTTTCCATCCGCCGTCCCGTGCTCGCCATCATCATGACCTTGGTGCTGGTGCTGTTCGGTCTCTTGTCCTTCACTCGGCTTCCCGTTCGGCAGTATCCTGATATCAATGCGCCCTTTGTCTCCATTCAAACGGTCTATCCGGGCGCCAGCGCTCGGCTCGTCGAAACCGATGTGACGACGGTGTTGGAAGAAGCGCTCAGCGGTGTCGAGAGCGTCAAGACCTTAACCTCGGCCAGTCGTGAGGAAATTTCGGTTATCACACTGGAGTTCGAGTTATCCCGCGACTTGGACGACGCCGCCAACGATGTGCGCGATCGTGTCTTCGGCTCCCGGCGGTGGTTGCCCGCCGGCATCGATGAGCCGATGGTCACGAAAGCGCGCGCCGACGCCCAAGCCATCGTGTGGTTATCTTTGTACAGCGATCGCGCGACGGAACTGGAACTGACCGACTATGCCGAACGCCACATCAAGGATCGGTTGGCCTCGACACCCGGCGTGGCGGCCGTATGGATTTGGGGCGCGCGGCACTATGCGATGCGTATTTGGCTGGACGCCGACCGCCTCACCTCGCGAGGGCTCACGGTGCAGGATGTTGAGGCCGCGTTGCGCAATCAAAACGTCGCCATCCCGTCTGGCCGCATCGAAAGTCACCGCTTGGAATTCAGCGTGCGTACACGCGGAGAACTCCAGACGGCCGAACAGTTCAATCAACTGATCGTGGCGTCGCGGGATGGCTATCCTATTCGATTGGAAGACATCGGCCATGCCGAAATCGGCGCCGAAGATGACCGCAAATTGGTTCGCCTCAACGGCATCCCCACAGTCGGGATCGGCGTGGTCAAGCAATCGAAGGCGAACACGCTCGCGGTCGCCCGTGCCGCAAAGGAGACATTTGCCGAGATCCAGCCGACACTTCCCGACGGCATGACGCTTACCATGGCCTCAGACAGTTCGACCTACATCGAACGATCCATTCACGAAGTCTACATCGCCATGGCGATTTCCATGACACTCGTCGTCCTCGTGATTGTGCTGTTCCTTGGAAGCGGGCGAGCCACCTTGATACCGACCGTCGCGATTCCGACATCCATCGTCAGCGCCTTTCTCGTGATGTACCTGTTCGACTATTCGATCAATATTTTGACATTGCTGGGACTCGTTTTGGCTGTCGGTCTTGTCGTGGACGACGCGATCGTCATGCTGGAGAACATCCATCGGCGGATTGAACGCGGCCAGGCCCCGTTCCGCGCCGCCATGGACGGCAGCCGCGAGATCGGCTTTGCCGTCTTGGCCACGACGGTGTCCCTCGTCGCCGTGTTTATTCCCTTGATATTTTTACGAGGGGCCACGATCCGCCTCTTTTCGGAATTGGCCATCGCCGTAGGGGGAGCCGTTCTAATCTCCGGATTCATTGCGCTGACCTTGACGCCGATGATGAGCGCACGATGGCTCCGTGTGGCCGCCCCCGTGCGGCCGACACCTAGGTGGATCGCGCGGCTCTCATATGCTTTCACGCGGTTCGTCGACCTCTACCGAGCAGGGCTGCGCCGCACGATCCAAAGCACATCGATGGCGCTCCTCGTGATCGCGGGACTGCTGATCGCCGGCGCGGCGCTGTTTGCCACCACTCGATCGGAGCTGGCCCCGATGGAAGATAGCGGAGCTTTTATGGTGGCGATCACGGCGCCTGAAGGCGCGACCATTCGATATACCGATCACTATGTGCGCCACATCGAATC
>DATEPO010000006.1:0-6137 GCA_035273145.1 Nitrospiraceae bacterium | reverse complement strand
GACTAGGCCGGGATAAGCCTCCTGAGGCGTCATTGTTGAGCAAGACAATGATGAGCCGACCAGAAGCACCTTACCCATTAGAGTTGGATGCTCCAATTGATCTTGCGACTCGCTGTGTCATAGCCAACCGTATCCATGCCGTTCATCCCCATCGGCTCCCACTTTTACCAGGACGCAGCGTCGCTCTAACGCAATACTTTCCTTATCGGATGTCATGATGAATAACCGTAGGTATTAATGAGACATCACTGTAGTTGCCAGAGGCTATTGTTAGGAAAGAAACGTGGAAGGCTAGAGCTCAGCGTCACGAAGGAATTTTGCCGATTCTTCAGGTGTGACAGGATTGATATAGAAGCCTGTGCCCGACTCAAATCCGCCGACTTGGGTCAACTTGGGGATCAACTCAATATGCCAGTGATAAAAGTCGCCTGTCTTCTCATGAAGGGGAGACGTATGCAAAATGAAATTGTAAGCGGGATTCGCGAGCGTGCGATCCATGCGGCGAAGGGACTCTGAAAGAATGCGGGCCAGCCATTCGAATTGGGATTTTTGGCTTTCTTCAAAATAGGCGGCATGCCGCTTGGGCAAAATCCACATTTCAAACGGAAAGCGAGGCGCAAACGGGGTCACGACGACGAATTCCGGATTATCGATGACGACGCGTGTCCGCTCGGTCAATTCCTGTCGCACGATGTCGCAATAGATGCAACGTTCCTTCTGTTGAAAATGTAACCGGCAGCCTTCAATCTCTGCGGCCACACTCGTCGGCACGATCGGCAACGCGATGAGTTGAGAGTGTGTATGTTCCAATGTCGCGCCGGCGGCTGCGCCGTGATTTTTGAACACGAGGATAAACCGAAGACGAATATCCCGCTTGAGGTCGACCATTCGATCGCGATAGGACCACAAGATATCCTCAATGTGCTTCGGCGGCAGATCGGCGAGCGCCAGTTTGTGATCCGGTGTTTCAATAATCACTTCGTGCGCGCCGATGCCGTTCATGCGATCGTAGAGGCCGATGCCTTCTCGTCCCATGTCGCCTTCGACGTGGAGCGCCGGAAATTTATTGGGAACGACGCGAACCGTCCAGCCTGATGAATTGGCCGGCCCGTGCTGGGGCCGATAGGCGAGGACTTCATGCGGCGTCAGGTGTTCCTGTCCCGGACAAAATGGGCACAGATCGGTGATTGGTTGCCGTGCGTGCGTGTCTTCAAAAAAATCACGCGGCCGGGCGGCTCGCTCCGTCGAAATAATCACCCATCGGCCGACAATCGGATCGCGGCGCAGTTCAGGCATGCTTGCTCCGCTCGCAGGCACGAGGTTCGGGGTGCGAGGCGATAGGTATGAAGAAAAAAATGGAAATCATACTCTCCACATTCTCGCTTCGAAATTCCGGTCGGGAACCGTCAGCGATACGGCATGATGCCTCGGATAGCGTTCGATCTCAAGCTCTCCTTGAGTCAGGACGAGATTGAGGCTGAAGTCTTGCCCAGCCTGAAGGGCGAGATCTTTAAATGGGATCGCCAGCTCGACGATCTGGTGAAATGCGATCGTAGTATAGCGGCCGACTTGCTGGAACGCCTCTATCGTGGACGACCACAAGATGAAATGATCGAGGCCGGCGGCGAGTGGGAAGGTGACTTTGTAATGCGAGCGGTCGGTCCGTACGTGGCACTCAACCATCGTCTGCCCAGGCGAAGGTGATCGGAGTACATCGAGCCGTAGAAAGAGCATCTCCAAGCTATACCCGAACGCGAGATGAGAAAAGCGATCGCTGGACTTCCACATGGCGCCATGCGGTGGGGACGGGTCAATGAGACCGGCGCCGCGCCATTCAAAGAAGTCGGTGACCACCCCGTCGATTTTCGGCGAGATGAGACGAATTGGAAGGCGCACCGACTGTCCCTCCGGCAGTGTTCGGGCATCTATCACGGAATGATTCAAGAACTCGGGAGCGGCCTTCCCCGCTCGAAGAAAAACATTGCGCAAGTGGGTGCGGAACAGCCGATCGAATTCCAATTTATACTCGGTATGGAAATCATCGCCGTACCACCAGAACCAGTCGCTGCCCTCCGCCGCGTACAGCGCGTCCCACGCGCCCCCTGCCTGCTCAGCCGTCAACGTCGGTTCCATCTCGACCAATCGGGCTCGCGTTTCTCTCACCATGTCCCATCCTCGGTTGTCTTCGGCATGGCCGATCCAGATCTTGAAATCCGAGTTGATCCAGGAGCCCGAATGGAGATGGGACAATCGCGTCGTCGGCGGAGACTGTTCTAATGCGCGACTGATCGTCTGCGTTGAGACGCGGCGATCGGCTGTGTCGAGTGCCGCGCTAGAGAGCCGCTTGTACAGGCTGCTGAGGAACTGCTCCCCGCCATCGAAATAATGCTCCCACGGATTTTCCCCATCCAGAATGATGGGGATGAGGATTTGGTTGCTTGTCGCGCGTTCTACGTGCGCAGTCACGCGGCTCAACACGTCATCGACTGCAGATTCGGCGGTCCATTTCGAATAGACGAATCCGAATGCATCCGAAATCTCCCGATCGCGGAAAACCATGGCGATATCTTGTCCGGGCGGCCCTGCCAGATACGGATGAAACAGATCGGCTTCGCGATCCCAGTGACCGAGTGAGCGGGCCAGCACGCCTTCATCCGTGGCCATCCAATTGAAACCGGCGCGCCGGACGAGTGGGGTCATTTCAGGACAGACGGACCCTTCCGACGGCCAAAGACCGCGCGGCGCGCATGCGAATTGCGCGGTGTGGTAGGCGACCGCCCGTTGAAGCTGGGCCTCGGCATCTGCGGGCGCTTGCAAACGGGAGGGTGACGCCGAATCGGGACGCGCGCGCCGGCCTATATCCGTATCGATGACCAGCGGGAGGATCGGATGATAGAACGGCGTTGTCGTCAGTTCGATCTGACCGTTGGCGGCGAGGGTACGATACATGGGAATAATATCGCTGACGACTTGACGTTGAATGGCCAAGACCTCGTGTTTGTTTTCTTCAGTGAAACCTCGGCCTTTTTGCCGTAGCGCTGCCAGGCGAGGGTAGCGAGTCACCGCCCCGTATCCAAACCAGGCCAAGTTATGCCACACCTGTAAATCCCTCCAGTCCTGTGTCGTGAACTCCTGTTCGACACGGTTCCAGTCCTGGTGCCGGCTATCCATCCCGCGTTTCACGAGCAGCTCATGGTAACGAGGGAAGGGACGAATCATATTCGCCCAATTGGCGGCGAAGAAATGGCGCAGGAGAAAGGCGCGTTCACCGGGCGACAGCTCCGCTGCCGGCCGCATGGCATATTCCAAAAACAGATCAGCCACGGATCCCGCCACTGCTTCATTCAGTTGCAGCAGGAGGGACGGCGTGAAATTGAATGTCGAACGAATATCGGGAAAGCGCTCGAGCAGAAAGGCCATGTCGAAGTAGGCTTTACTGGCGTGGAGACGGACCCACGGCATGCCGACGGTTCGCGTCACGGGATCGGTGTAATATGGCTGATGCATGTGCCAGAGGAAGCAGACGCGAGCAGTTTTCATGGCACAATGGGGATACGCGGCTCCGAGCGGGAAGTCAAGGGGCGAGGGCCGTTGGACCAGGCGAGGCAGCGCACGATAAAGAGTTGTGCTCTCCTCATCACTCCCTTAGAATTTTTGAGCGCTTTGCCAGGGAAGTGAATCAGATGGATAGAATGAATAGAGCGGAATGAAGGAGGATGGTGAATACTGAGCCCGATGACATCCCACACAAGCGGAGCCCGCATTGGATCTGGTATTGGGCGCCGGTCGTTCTCTACGCCGGCCTAATTTTTTATCTCTCCTCTCAATCCTATCCTGAACACTATGTCCCGCACTTTCTCTTAAAACTCGGGGACAAGGCGCTTCATGCTATGGAATACGCCTTGCTCGGTTTCCTCTGTTATCGGGCCTTTCGCCATGCAGCGGGAACATGGTGCCAACACCATGCAGTGGTTCTGGCTGTGGTGACCGCGACAATCTATGGCGCGACTGATGAATGGCATCAAGCCTTCGTACCATTCCGCGAATCCGATCGTTGGGATTTGGCCACGGATCTGTTGGGAGCATGTCTCGGTGCCGTGATGTGGGCATGGATCGACACAAGAAGAGCGGAAGGGTGCCACCATGCGGGGCGCTCAATCACGTCGGATGGGGCGAACCGCGCGGGGGAGGGACCGGAGAAAGAGGCTACGCCGGAGCCAGAAGCCAGGTGATGCCGAGCACGTTGTGAGCGGGATCTTCGACCCGTTCGGCGATCAGCATCGCGAGTTGAGGTTCCAGCGATACGGGATGGATCATGACCAAATATTCACGTCGCGTTGCCTTGGGCTCGTGACGCAACTCAAGAAACGCAGTCAAAAATGCCTTTCGTTCTTCTTTTTGGATAAACACCAGCAAAGGTTGTCCCACGAGCAGATGGCGCGGGAAGTTCAGCAGCAGAGCACTCGCATTGTTCGTGCGCCGGATCACTCCGCAGGCATCCGTTTCAAGATAGCCCCGTACACTGAGATCGATTCGGCGTTCCGATTGTCCAGCTCGTGGAACGATCTGTAGGCCCTGCGTTCGTCCGGTTGCCATGTTCCGTGCCGAAGAGACAGCGGTGGCACAACTCAAGATTTCTTCTTCAATATCCCGGGCCAGTCCCTGCAGCGGGTCCGAGCATTGAACTTTTAGTTCCTGGATCTCTTCCTGCCATGCATTTAATTGTTCCAGTAAAGTCATAAGACCTCCGGATAGCGTCGGAATGTAATAAGCGCCTAGCATACGCAATTCTCTTCGATAACGCCAGCGGCCTGCATATTACGCTTCGTTCATTAGGCATCAAACCATAGAGGTGTAATACATCTTCCTTCCTCCGGTAGGCGCGTGTTACCAAGCATACGCCTCTGGCGCCGACCCGGCGGGACCGGGAAAGAGGTCATCCAGTTGGGCTAAGGTCTCGGGAACGAACGTGATCTGGAGCGCGCGCAACGATCCGTCCAACTGCTCCAACGTCCGCGGGCCGATGATCGGCGATGTGACGGCTTTCTGGTGTAGCAGCCACGCGAGGGCCACATCCGCCGGATGTTCACCGAGCGTTCGGCACAGCGCCTCATAGGCTTCCAGCGTAGCCCGATGGGTCTCGACATCTTTCTGCAAGTCTTCCGAAGCGCGCCGTCCTGCGGCGGCTGGTCGAAGCGCTCCTGCCAGCAGGCCCCGCGCCAATGGACTCCAGGGAATAACACCGATGCCATACGCCTCGCACGCGGGAATGACTTCCAGCTCAACCGTGCGCTCATGAAGATTATAGAGACTCTGTTCGGAGACCAAGCCCATGAAGTGACGGCTCTTCGCGAATTCCTGCGCCTGCGCGAGGTGCCAGCCTGCAAAGTTACTACTGCCGACGTAGACGATTTTGCCTTCGCGGTGTAGTTGTTCCATCGCCTGCCAGATTTCTTCCCATGGGGTGTGACGGTCGACATGATGCATCTGATACAGATCGATGTGGTCGGTGGCGAGCCGCCGCAAACTCTCTTCGCATGCGCGACGGATATGCAGCGCCGATAAGCGGCCGTCATTCGGTCCTTCCCCCATCTTGCCGTAGACCTTGGTCGCCAGCACGACTTTCTCGCGGCGCCCTCCACCTTGGGCAAACCACCGGCCGATGATTTGCTCGGTCACGCCTTCTCCCACTTTCCACCCGTACACGTTCGCGGTATCAAAAAAGTTGATGCCGTGCTCGAGGGCGCGGTCCATTATTCGAAAGCTGTCCGCCTCCGAGGTCTGCGGTCCGAAATTCATGGTGCCGAGGCAGAGCCGGCTTACGCGCAATCCTGATCGACCGAGATGAATATATTCCATAATACTCCTGAATGTAATAGCATCTATAGCCTAACACAGCGTCGTCGTGCGCGAGTCTCTCGACTCATGCCCACGATGGCGCGCGGTAGGTTTCACGCCGGTCGTTCCTGAATGCGTCTCCGTCGAGGGCTGCGTGAGCAGCGGCTGCCGTGCCGGCGTTGACTCTGGACAAAGAGCGGCATAAAACGTATAGTGCTTTGTCTCTATTGAAAAGCAATGGGCCTTTTGAAGGCCTATTGCTTTTGATCAATACGAATTCTCGCCGAGATCGCAATGAC
>DATEPO010000005.1:0-2137 GCA_035273145.1 Nitrospiraceae bacterium | reverse complement strand
AACCAGATGCTGTTCGCGGCACCTGCCCACCCTGTGGCCATGGTCAGGAGGCAATTATGAAGCGCCTCTTCTTCACGTCAGCCAGTGCTCTCTTTCTCACCGCAGTTTTGATCCCGGCGGCTGCCCGAGCCGCTGTGACGATCGACATAATTGAGGTCGGACCGGATCTCCTCGCAACTACGTCTGGTTCACTCGACCTCACGGGCCTTACCTTTGATTTTCCCGTCGGCAATACTCCAGGAATCGCGTCCTTCGACGCTTTCGTTGCGACGGGCGGCCCAGGAACCAACGTCGAATATGAAGGCTTTACGGGTCCTTCGACTTGGGGCTCAGGCAATTTTGCGCCTGCTTCGTCGTCCTCCGGCACATATTTCAGCGTTGATGGCTCGCTCCTGGCGCTCGACGTACCAACAGGCTATGTGAGCGGCTCGCCCATTTCTTCGACAGCGACATGGCTCGGCCAGTCCTTTGCCTCCCTGGGCCTCATACCCGGAACCTACGTCTACGCGACGCCGAACGACACGATCACGGTCAATGTCGGACTTCGTGTTGCAGCTGTTCCCGAACCGGCGACCTGGGCGATGATGCTCGTCGGCTTTTTTGGAATGGCGCTGGCGATACGCCGCGGTCGCAGGCGGCATTTGGTTTCCGCCTGACGGTGATCGGCTTCAACTTCTAGGCAACGGCCGTTTCTTCCGTGCGTCGTGGGGACGGAGTCTGCAACGTCCGCGTCCCACCCATTGCAGTCATTCAGCCGCGGCGGCAGAAAGCTGGTGCTCGGGGGAGACCAGGGGATGCCGTACAGCGATACGATTGGCGACAATGCCGAGCTATTGCTGAGAACCATCCGCGGCATCGGCGACTATTCGGGCCGCTCGCGCAGAACCGAGGTCATCTATTTCTGGATCGCCTGTACCCTCCTGGCGGTCGTGCTCAAATTTGCCCTGCTAGTCTTTACGTCCTTTGCCCTTGCACAATGGTCCGCCGTCGGCCTTCGAATTCTCTTCGCGGTGCCCTTCATGGCATTGTTCGTGCGTCGCCTGCACGACATCAACCTCTCGGGTTGGTGGGGCCTGTTGTTCCCGCTTATCGTCCTGATGAGCCTGCCCGCTGAGTACGCGGCTGCCACCGGCAACATCCAGGCGATGTTCGCCCAGAAGCACGCAGGTATGGGGCTAATGTTGGACGCGGCCGCTCTTGTGCTGTTGGTCCTCTGTCTCTGGCCAGGAACGCCAGGCCCCAATCGCTTCGGACCCGACCCTCGACTGGAAATTAGCTGACGCCGCTTTGCACCCGGCGCGGACCTTACCCGCTTCGCTGTGCTACCCAACTATTTGCATGTGGCATCGGACTCGATCGCTCGGCCGAACGAAATTAGGCCCCCCATACTACAGGCCGGTTCCTGGCCGTCGCATCGAACGGGCGGACTCCATATGCCATGTATTCCGCATGCGTGATCTTCCCATCTCCGTTTGCATCCACGCACCGGAACGATGCCTGCGCTAGATGCACGGGAAAGTAGGGCACGGGAGGATGCTCGATATGGTAACCGGGCAAGACCAGATCGGCAGCTGTGAAATAGCCGCGACCGTGCGCGTCAATCTTGGACTCGCAGTTCACTCGCTCATCAACCAAGCTGAACTGTTGTATGCACAATTTGACAGTTACACTCGGGAATCAAGATCGGCGAACGCCATGCCTACGGCGCGCAGGTTATCGAAGTTGGGTACAAACCCTGGCCCGGCATTCTTCACTGTCTGCACAATGACGCTGGCCCAACCTCGATCGCGAAACTGCTCATCAAGGCTTGCCTGCACCCTGGAAGTGAGGGCGATGTATTCTCCGTCATGAAGCCCCCCAACAACTTGGAAGAGGATTGCAAATCCATGAGGAGTGTCGCCGGAGAACCAATCTCGCTTTACCATCTTGAGATGCAATGCGTGGGAAAAGTAATTTTGATCCCCATCACCGCCGTTGATCGTCACCGAGAACATCTTGAGATCAATGGCAAGCCGGAGGTGCGCTATTACCTGGCAGTCTTCCTGAAGAAGATGTGGCAGGGCAGAACTCATGAACTGTTTGGTCCTTCACAACCGTTTCAGCGTTCGTATAGAATCGTTCCAAGCACTCAACAAAC
>DATEPO010000004.1:0-14084 GCA_035273145.1 Nitrospiraceae bacterium | reverse complement strand
AACGTGGGCGTGCGGACTGAATCTCACGCCTCGCATGGAGTACACCGCGATGGGTTTTGTGCAGCCCATCAAACGGTCTTTGAGACGATCTATCAGCCGACGGTTAAACTGGAGACCTAGTTTCTAGAAGAGTCGAAGTATTTCATCAAGCATCGGCGCTTCGAATTTCACATTGAACCGGTGTTCGAAAAAATATCTCTACACGCCGGTCGTAACGGTTTCACTGGCCGTGGCCGCCCGGTTCCGGATCATTCAGACCGGCAGCCTCCATGTGTATCTGGCCTATACCTTTGTCACGTTGGTCGTCCTGTTGATAGTCATGGATTTCAAAATCCTTAGCGCTAGGTCCTCTTGATTGTTCCCCGAAGGCACCGGCGATGAGGTGCAGATGTGGGAGAGTTTTTCTCCGTGACGACTCTTGCCTGCGAGGATATCTATTCGGGAAAAGCGCCGGTTCGGGGTTTGAAGCAGATTGTGGGTGAGGTGCGTAACCCGTAGAGAACGGGCGACGAGCGGGTCATGTGCGACAAAACGTATGCGGCATCTCACGCCATCTCTCAGTGAGCGTAGAGAAGTCGGCCGTTCTTGAATCCTGTTGCTGAGGAAGGCGGCTTCGTATGTTCAGCGGCAGGGCAGGTCGTTCGCGCAATAGAAACGCACCTTGTACAGCTCATACAAGCGGTCTTGCGCCTTGCGATTGCCCTTTCTGGCCTGGAGAATCAACTTCCGGCGCAGGTCGAATTCCTCTCTCATTTCATCGGAAGACAGCATGCTGCCTCGTCCCCACTCCTTTGAAGCCGCTTTTAGAGCCATGGTCTTACCTCCCAACGGATTGTAGTTCACAATCGGCATGGCGCGCCGACATGGCGTCGACGATGCCGACGTAGACTGCTTTCGCATCGTCGGACCAATCGGAATTGAAAGGCTTGCCCGCAAAGGCCGCGTCGGCCGCCTTTTGTTGATCATAGGTCAGAGGTCTGCCGTGCATCTGTTCCTCCTTGGTCTATCACAGGCGGAGAGATTTCTTAAGCATACCGGGTCGGTATTCACTGGCAACGTGAGGACAATAGAATTGGATGAGAAGCGCGTAACGGATGGAACGGTGACTCTTGAAGAGATCTCGCTCAATCGGATTACCAGTGCTCCTGTCTGAATCGGCGAGAGGTCGCAATAGGTGGCGCAATGATACGTAGGAATATCACGAAGCGCAAGATGGGATGTACACCTACTAAAAAGTAACGTAGTTGTCGAGTGCGCGAGCCCAAAATTCAGGCTCGACATGGGATTGAACGTGTGAGTGAGACGTATGGCGTTCGGAACCGAAGTAGTGAAAGCGACCGAAGTCATCGGCCGCCTCGCATCCACTTCGCTATGTCTTACTTAGACGGCGAAGCAGCGGAGTGTATAACCATCCAGATGTGCGCCATTGAGCGCCGCGATGGCACTGCGTGTTTCTTCTGCTGACCCCATCTCGATAAAACCGAATCCTCTCGACTGGCCCGTATGCTTGTTCATCAGCACTTGTGCAGAAGTTACGCTGCCATGAAGTGAAAACAACGTCCGTAACTGATCTGTGTCAATGATGGGGGAAAAGCCGCCTACATAAATTCTCATGCGGATGTGATTCCTTATTGAGTCGTTGAAGATGCCGACAGGTTCAAGTTGTTTTGACAAGACCCGGATAATAACACCCGCCGACCCTTGGCATTCCTGGATCGATCGGCGAAACAGTAATTGCGGGCTATGGCATTTCAGGACCAAAGTACGGACAGCGGACAGCGGATAGAGGCCAATGAGAATGTCGACACGACGGAGGAACTACACATGATGATCAGGACAGTCGCGCTGATGATTCTCACTGCTGGGCTCCTTGCCGGCGCGTGTGTGAATGAGCGTATGACGGAGCAAAATTATCCGTCCTCGGCGTATGGGCAACGCGATCCGTACGATCCCCGGATGCAACGCCGACCACTCGGTCCATGGGATCTGCGGCAAAATCAGCAACAACTTGGTCCATCCACTTGGTATGGCTGTCCCCAGCAAAGTCCCCGGTGTTTTCCGGAGTAAGAAAGAACGGTCCACGAGCAGAGAGACGGTCAAAATCGGAAGGCTGTAGTCTTGGTTGGCACATCTCGCTCCGAAATCAATTCATCGACTGCGGCCAATCGAAGGCATTATGCCGAGGCAGGTGCTGAGGCGGGCTGGGCCGATGGTGTGGGCTTAACCGACGGCGACTTCTGCATAGATTCCTTCAGGCCTTCAATGGCTTTCGTGACGTCCGTCTCTGTGGAGCCGAACCGATCGCTCATCACCTTGATGGCCTGATTGATCGCTTTTGTCATCTTTGTAATTTGCTCTTCCGGGGTCATGGGTTCTCTCCTTATCATCAGCATCAGAGGGCCAGCCGTCGCTCCTAGAGCGCGGCTTGGTTCCCAGCAATGGTAGATTGGTTAATGAGTGTAGTCAGCGGAGCTTAGAACGCCGTTCATAGTACGCGGTCGTGAGGAAACCGTCAAGCATCAGGACTTTCAGATAGATCACCTAATCGTGAATTGGAAGTGCGGGGTTCTGGATCGATGGATTTGACTGTCCACTGGGTGCAATGGTAGCATCGATTGTTTGTATCGGCCTGGAGTTCGTAGGGTAGCGTTCATCATTGACTCGAAGTGGGGCTGTGGCGCAGTTGGGAGCGCGCGTGAATGGCATTCACGAGGTCGCCGGTTCAATCCCGGCCAGCTCCACCAAACTAAACTCATGTCAGGCGCGAGGCTCGAGGCGATAGGCCAGAGGCTTTAGCGCCAGAATTATATTGCTGTTCTGTACTTACCCCTAGCCTCTAGCCCATCGCCACTTGCCGGTTTCTAAACGATGCTTCAAATCGAAGGCGTCAGTAAACAATTTGCATCACGTATTCTGTTTCGGGATGCGTCTGCGCATTTACGGCCAGGCACCCGTACGGGACTTGTGGGACCGAACGGTGTAGGCAAGACCACGTTGATCCGGATGATACTGGGGGAAGAATCGCCGGATAAAGGGATCATTCGAAAACGTCCTCGGCTCCGCGTGGGTTATCTCCCTCAAGAATTAGAAACGCTCTCCGGCAAAACGATTCTGGATGCGGCGCACCGCAATCAATATCCCGAACACGAGGCCAAACGTATCTTGTCCGGGCTGGGGTTCGGTGAGCAAGATTTCGGCCGCCCGGTCGAAACGCTCTCCGGCGGTTATCGTATGCGGGTCGCCTTGGCCCATCTGCTGCTCTCCGATCCGGATGTGCTCATGTTGGACGAGCCGACCAACCACTTGGACAAACCGACACAGGCCTGGTTCGAGCAATTTCTCCTCCAATCGCCCATGACCATCATGGTCATCAGCCACGACACGGGATTTCTGGATCGTATCGTGACGCATATTTGGGACATTCGCGAGCATGCGATTCAAGAATACCGAGGAAATTACTCGAAGTTTCTGGAGTTGCGCGCCGAACGTGACGCGCATCAGGAATCCGCCGCTAAACGGCAAGGCAAAGAAATCGCGCGGGTGCAGAAGTTTGTCGACCGGTTCCGTTATCAAGCGAATAAAGCGAGTCAGGTTCAATCCAGATTAAAACAGTTGGACAAGGTCAAGCGGATAGAACTGAGCCGCGATATCAAACGCGTCCGCTTCAAATTTCCTCTTCCTCCGGCGAGCGGCCGGCATGTCTTCGAGTTGCGCGGCATCGCAAAAAGCTACGGATCGACCGTGGTGTATGAGAACCTGGATTTCTCGGTCGAACGTGGCCAACGTATTGCGCTGGTCGGGGAAAATGGAGCCGGAAAAAGTACGCTCCTCAAAATGCTGGCGGGGGTCCTGCCCTTCGAAAAAGGCACGCGTACCGTCGGCCACGGGGTGACGATCCATTACTTCGCGCAGCATCAGGCGGAGACGCTGAACCCTGAACATACGATTTTGGAGTCACTGACGGAGGTCTCCAATCAGGCCGAAGTGAATTTCCTTCGTGGCATTGCCGGGGCTTTTCTCTTTTCCGGGCCGGATCAGAAAAAGCCGATCAAAGCGTTAAGCGGCGGCGAGCGGAACCGCGTGGCGCTGGCCCGTATGTTAATCGAGCCCGCCAATACCCTGTTGCTGGATGAGCCGACCAATCACCTCGATCCGGCTTCTGTCGATGTGCTGACCGATGCGATGACCGATTTCCCAGGCACGATTGTGTTTATCTCCCATGACCCGACCTTTCTCAATCGGGTGGCGACGCGCGTGGTTGAGATCGACAATGGGCTGGCCCGCAATTACGCCGGCGACTATGAGTATTATTTATGGAAGCGCTCCCAGGAATTGGAATCCATCAAAGGAAGTCAGGACGATGTGGCCCCGACTCAGAAGCATGCGGGGCGCTCCGACATGCCAAGTGCTCCGTCATCGGAAACTTCGACTCGATCCGCCGCCGCCGACCGTCGGGACATGTCGAAAGCGCAGGCTCGTTTAGAAAAGCAGATTGCCCGAGCTGAATCCGAAATCATCGAACTGGAATCCCGCCTGAAGGCTCGCGATCAAGAATTAGCCAATCCCGCTATCTACGAAAAACAGGACCACTGGCATGCCTTACATGTCGAACAAGGGCGATGGAAAGCCGAATTGGAGCGCCTGACGGTGCGATGGAGTGCACTGTCTGAAGAGCTGGAAACGGTAAAGCAAAAGTTGCAGGCGGTAACATAATTAAGCCGTCAGCAGATAGCTATCAGCTTCGAATTTCTGATTGGAGTTAATACGGGGATTAGGTGAGCGCTGAAAACTGAGTGCTCTGAGGTGGAAATACGGCTATGCTGTTTCTTTCAAGGTTTCATTGAGATAAGAATACAACCAGCGGTTGAGTTCCTTCGTAATCATCTGATCCCAGACGACGCCGATGAGGAAGCCCTTTTCCCACGGTTTTACCCAGGCCACCGTCCCGGTCAGTTTTTCCTGCTGTTCGTCGCCTTCCTGATCCAGAAACGCAATCGAGACGGACACGGTATCGTTGACTTGGAGCTGCTCCCGAGCGTGGAACCCGGCACCGAGCCGATTGGCGTTATCGAGAACCGCGCTGAGGGCTCGTCCCGAACGGCTGGCGGCTGTAATCAAGGCTGGACCGACGAGAGTCACGCGGCGTTGACGTCGACGATCATCTGCCTTCGTCGTCTTAGTAGTTTGCCCCATGCGCTTCAGAGTATCTCTCTTTTTACAATTTGTCCAGAGGGAATTTCGCTGAAACATTCACTGTCTGCCCACTTTTGACCCATTATTTTGCCTTCGGACGGTAATATCGCTTTCCCATGAGCGGTTCAGGCACGTGTGCCTGGTCGATAGATGCGGACGGATCATCGTGGGCATATCGGTAGCCGTGGCCATAGCCGATGTCGCGCATGAGCGACGTTACCGCATTGCGCAAATGAAGCGGGACCTCGAGATTGCCCAAGTCGCGCGCATCCTGCCTGGCTTCTAGAAGGCCTACATACGATGCATTGTCTTTCGGGCTTGTGGCCAAATAGGTCGCGCCCTGTGCCAAATTGATCTGGGCTTCAGGCAGTCCCACTCGCTCGACCGCCTGAAAGACAGCGGTCGCCAGGAGCAGCGCCTGCGGATCGGCGTTGCCTATATCTTCAGAGGCAAAGATGAGCATCCGCCGAGCAATAAATTTCGGATCCTCTCCCCCCTCCAACATTCTGGCCAACCAATAAAGCGCACCGTCCGGATCCGAATCTCGCAGGCTTTTGATATAGGCCGAAATCAGATTGTAATGTTCCTCCCCGGCTCGGTCGTACCGAAGGGCCTTTGTGAGCATTGCGGCATCCAATGCCGCCTCCGTGACCAACGTCCGACCATTGGGAGTGAGCGGTGTCTGTCTAACGACAAACTCCAGCGCCGTCAGCGCTAATCGGGCATCGCCGTTGCCAAATGCAATCAGACGCCAGCGCGCGCCCTCTGCTAACTCGGCTCGATACTGACCAAGGCCCACATCCGTATTCGCTAAGGCCCGATCGAGAATGCGGCCCATCGCCTCGTCGGAAATCGGTTGTAAGACCACCACGATTGAGCGGGACAGCAATGGAGCAATGACTTCAAAGGACGGGTTTTCCGTCGTAGCCCCTAAGAGGATGATCGTGCCTTGCTCCACATGGGGCAGGAATGCGTCCTGCTGCGCCTTATTGAATCGATGAATTTCATCCACGAACAAGATGGTCCGCTGGCCGTATGTGGCACGACGCCGCTCAGCCGCCTTCACGATCTCTCGCAGATCGGCGATCCCGCTGGTGACAGCCGAGAACAAGACGAATTCGGCTTTCGTATGGCGGGCAACGATTTTGGCCAGCGTGGTTTTACCGGTACCGGGAGGGCCCCAGAAGATGACGGATGATAGGGTGTCGGTCTCGATAGCGCGTCGCAGTGGCCGATCCGGAGCGACAATGTCGTCCTGCCCGACGAAATCGGCAAAGTCCTGGGGACGCATGCGTTCCGCCAGCGGCGCGCCGCTAAGATCGGCCGATTCAGGCACGTGGAAAAGAGAGAGTTCTGAAGGCTGCTTTCCCTTTCCCATGGTAGGGCTCTCCATTGAAGCGTATCGAATTGTACAAGGCCTGCAAACGACCCTGCAACTCCTTCTGGAAACGCTTGACGTGATTTGATGCCCTATGTTACTCGGCAGGAACCTACTTATGTCATTCGAAGGGACCTGAAGCCTATGGACGCACAGATGAAGGACATTCGTTTAGAGTACACCGATCAAGGAACCGGCACACCAATCGTGCTGCTCCATGCCTTTCCACTCAATCGCACGATGTGGGCGCCACAGCTCGATCCGTTTTCTACAAGCTTTCGAACCATCGCCGTCGATCTCCGCGGGCATGGAGGATCAAGTCTCAGCCACACGCCATATACCCTCGAAGACCTGGCGACCGACATCAAAGACCTTCTCGACCGTCTCACTATCCACCAGGCCATCTTCATCGGACTCTCCATGGGCGGATATATCCTCATGGCTTTTTACCGACTCTATCCCGATCGCGTCAAATCGTTGATTCTCGCCGACACACGCGCACAGGCCGACACGGCTGACGGCCGTGCAGGGAGATTTGAGATGATCCGTACAGCGGAAACTCAAGGAGCGAGCGCCATTGCAGACATCATGATTCCACGATTGCTGAGCGCTCACACGATCAAAACAAATCCTGAGCTAGTCGGAAAAGTGCGAGCCATGATCCTCGGTAATCCTGTTGAAACGATCGTGTCGGATCTACGAGCCATGGCTGAACGTCCTGATTCGATTCCGCTATTGGCCAAGATCGCTCGGCCGACACTCGTCTTGGTTGGAGAACTGGATCAAGGGACGCCCCCGTCCGATGCTCGACTCATGGCGGAACACATACCGAATGCTCATCTGGCGATACTTCGGGATGCCGGTCATGTGTCGAATCTTGAAAACCCGGAGGCCTTTAATGAGGCGGTGCTCTCGTTCCTGGGAAGAAATCCAGGGAACAGTAGTTGAGTAACTCAATAAGGAAGTCATTGAATTTAGTTGCGCAGAAAATTACTCAATGACTTCTTGGGCTCGCGCAAGGAGCTAGTCGCGGTTGGAGTGAATGAGCTTGAGAAATTCTTCGCGGGTCTGCAGTTGATTTCGAAAGACTCCCAACATGGAGCTGGTGACCGCTACCGTGTTTTGATTTTCCACGCCGCGCATCATCATGCACAGATGGCGCGCTTCCATGACGACGGCGACACCGTGCGCCTTGAGTTTGGATTGCAGCGTTTCCGCAATTTCGACGGTCAACCGCTCCTGTACTTGAAGCCGGCGGCTAAAGGCGTCCACCAATCTAGGGATCTTGCTCAGCCCCACGACTTTCTTGTTCGGCATGTATCCAACGTGGCATCGTCCGAAAAAGGGGAGCAGGTGGTGTTCGCACATACTGAAGAAGTCGATATCCTTCACAATGACCATCTCGTCATATTCAATCGGGAACAGGGCGCCATTGAGCAGCGCATCGATGTCCTTCGTGTAGCCGGCGGTCATAAACTGAAGGGCCTTCGAAACCCGCTCCGGCGTCTTGAGCAATCCGTTTCGTTTCGGGTCTTCGCCCAACACCACCAACATCCGCTCCACCATCTCCAGCAATTCAGTGGGATGCCCATTGCTTCCGGCTTCGACGGTTCGCTGCATCAACTTTTTGGTCCGCGTGCTCATCTATCTAAACCCCTCGGCAAACTAATCGGAGCGACAGGGATAACTCCACTGCCACATCATTTCACCCACCACCCCACCGCGCCGAGATGCGGCCCTTCCGAAGGAGCACATTCTTATCGTGCGCGGTGCTCGAGCAGAGGCGTCATTCCTGCCGCTCCGAATACTCAAAATAATTATCGCGCGTCTCCACTAATCCAACCTTGTCTAATTCACCGCCAGGAATTTTCGTCGCCAACAAATCCCAAATCAATCGCGCCACGTTTTCACCGGTCGTGGTCCGATTTGCAAAAGCCGGGTCGAGATTCAGATCCCGATGATCAAAACGATTGATGATCGTGTCCGTCACGATACGATCCAACGCCCCCACATCGGTCACCCTGCCGGCTCGCGGTTCGATACGGCCCCTGACGCTCACGTAAACCTGATAATTGTGGCCGTGTCCATTTGGATTATTGCATTTGCCGAAAATCCTCGTATTCTCCTCACCAGACAAGCACGCAGAGTGAAGGCGGTGCGATGCCGCAAACTTATAGCGGCGGGTCAGTATCGCGGTTTCAGTCATGCCTTCGTCCATTCTCGCTGCTTGATTCAATCATCGGCGCCAGTAACACAATGGGCCGGACTCAGTTAATCGACGCGAGCCGGCCCACTATGACACAATCGAATTATGCGCTGAATGAACTTCCACAGCCGCACGTCGTCTTGGCCTGTGGATTCTTGATGGCAAAGCCAGAGCCCTGAAGGCTGTCGACATAATCAACTTCCGCGCCACTCAACAGGGGTGCACTCTGTGAATCCATGATCACTTTGACATCGCCTTTTTCAATGATGCTATCGTCCTCGCCGATCTTTGTCTCAAAGGCCATACCGTATTGATATCCGTGGCAGCCGCCCCCACGGACGTACACCCGCAATCCCACCGTGTCCTTCTCTTCCTGCATCAATTCCTTGATCTTCTGTTCCGCCATTGGTGTAATCGTGACCATGCTGCTCTCCTTTATGAACGAGGTTTTCCTAGCTCCGCTAACGTCCGTTGCAACTCCTCAACTTTCTCCCGGTCCATCGACCCGGGAGCTTCCCACTTCTGCTCCGGCACACGCACGACGACATCGCCGAGCACACGCGCCTGGCATCCGAGTCGATGCCATCGCTCTGAAAGCGCTTCACGATCCAGAAGATCTTGTTCGTCAAAGTCGATTTCTGACAAATTTTCTTCCCCAACCTGAACTTCCACGCGGCATGTCGTGCAGGAGGCATTGCCACCGCAGTCATGATTGAGTGGAAAGCCAAGGGACTCTGCTGCCTGCAGGAGAGACTGACCACGCGTGACATCTCCGCTTTTCCCTTCAGGATGAAGAAATGTAACTTTCGGCATGATCCAACATTATACCAAGACAATATCACAAGCCGGAGTCAGGCATGGGAGCCGGTTTCGACACCGGCCGACTGATACGGACACCTTTTTAACGCAATGTGCTCTTCAAACTCGTGTTTGAACAGCCGCAGACTGCTTTGGACCAAGACAGCCGCCCCGGTCACGAGCGTGCAATAGCCTGTTCCCTTCACAAATCCACAGAGCTGCAGCAAGCTATCGAGATCCTTTTGCGTGCCTTCACCGTTCTCGATCTTGGCCATCAGTGTGGCCAAGTTAATCGTCCCCATACGGCAGGACGGACACTGGCCGCAGCTTTCCCCTTTGAAGAAATTCGAAAACTTCAACGTCTGTGACACCATACAGGTGGCATCATCGACGACAATGACCCCCGCTGAGCCGAGGCCGGTGCCGGCTTTCTTCAGGGAATCAAAATCCATGGCGAGGTCAAGTTGCTCCGCCGTCACCATTGAGAATGCCGGGCCGCCTGGAAAGACCGCCTTGACGTTTCGTCCACCAGGAACCCCACCGCCGCATGCTTCGATGAGCTGCCGAATCGTAATGCCCATGGGCTTCTCATACACGCCGGGCTTATTCACCGCACCGCTGAGTGAGAACATCATCGTCCCAGGACACTTCTCCGTGCCGACTTGCGTAAACCAACCGGCGCCTTTCAGGAGGATGCGCGGGATATTGCATAGCGTTTCGACGTTGTTCACCAGCGTCGGCTTTCCATAGAGTCCGAAGTCCGTGGGATAGAAAGGCGGCTTTTGACGAGGCATCGCCGGCCGGCCTTGCATCGATTCCAACATAGCCGTCTCTTCTCCGGCCACATAGCTGCCGTGCCCTGAAAACAGTTCGATGTCTAAATCGACCCCGGTTCCCAATATATTTTTCCCCAAGAGCCCCTTTGCCTTCGCCTGTGCAATGGCTTCTTTCAAATTAGCCTGCTCTTCATGATATTCATGATTGACATAAATGAAGGAGGCTTTGGCGTTGACCGAATAAGAAGCGATAAGACAGCCCTCAAGCAACTGGTGCGGGAAGTGCTTTAACAGATAGCGGTCTTTGAACGTGCCCGGTTCATGTTCACCGGCGTTACAGACGAAATAGCGTTCCTTGATGCGGTGATTGAGGACTTTGTCCCACTTGATCCCTGTCGGAAAGCCCGCCCCACCGCGACCACGGAGGCCTGATTGCTTGAGTTCATTGACGATCGATTCGGGAGTCATCCCTTGGACGCATTTTTGCCAGGCCTGATATCCGCCGACGCGTTGATACGTCTCGATGTCCGATGGCGAACCATCGAGAGGTTGAAGCAATCTCGACTCAGTAGTATTCACAATCATCACACCCATATCGCCTTGAGTTGGGAACGTTACTATACGGCCCCCGGCGCATGGCCGTCAAGGCGATGGGCCGGGATTCGGCTAGCTTCTCAAATGCTTAGGCCTTGTGGCCCATGGCCAAGGCCCAGGAGAACCATAACGCTTGCGCCGGACGCTAAGAACCAATCGACAATCACGTTCAACCGTCTCAGCATAGCCGCGGGCAGCCGGCCATTGCGGGATTGAGATCGTTCTTTCGGTAGGATTAACGCCGAGTCGATGGACAACCGGGAAGCAGTGAAGAACCGTATCTATTCAAGTTTGGTTGTCGTACGCCGGCGCCGAAAGCCGACGTACGACTCATTACTTCTTCACTTGAAATGAGCGGCGGCTCCCATAAAGAAGAGCATGGGGATGGAGAGCAGCACGTTCACGCGGGAGGCCAACAGGGCCTTCCGTCCGAGTGCGGCCATCTCGGGCGGAGTCGGTTTCCCCGTCTCTGCCGATTCCTTCGTCATGCGGATGATCTCACGCTGGCAAGGCCAGATGATCGCATGCACGTTGATCATCATGATGATGCCCAAAGTGCCCCCAATCCAGATGGCTTTATCGCCGGTTCCGGATAAAGACGGATGTAACATGAAAATCAAGACCAGACCCGCCAGAACAGTCACGGTCGACCCATGACGAAACCACCAGAGCGCGCTCGGCATCAGACGCGGGACGACCACGCCTTTCTGAGCGGCGTCCAATGATTTCAAGAACCCGGCATTGATCAGATTGAAGAAATACAACAGCCCGATCCAAGTAATACCGGCCAGGAAATGCGTCCATCGAAAGATCTGCTCAATCCACGCGCCGGCCTCCGGCATTCCGCCGATCATGGCGAGCCACAGCACCACCAGTACGGCTGTCACTGCGAATCCCACACCTATCGTTTGGTAGACATCTTCGAGAAATTTCATCATCGTCCCCTATAGTCTGTTCAATGCTCTGCACCGTGTACAGCAGCCATGATAAAGAAGTCAAGGTTGAGGGTCGGACTGAGGGTAAGGAACCTAAGTCTGCTTCTCCAGAAGTCGGTCCACGGCGGCGCACAGGTCTTTGACGGCCGCGGCCGATGTCTCGAGCGCCGCCCGCTCGTCCCGCGTCAGCTCATATTCGATGACCGCCTCGGCGCCACGCTGACCAAGCTTGACCGGTACTCCGACAAACAAGCCGCGAACGCCATACTCGCCGTCACACCGTACGGCGCAGGGCAGGATTTTCTTTTGGTCCCTGAGGATGGCCTCAATCATGTCGACCACCGCTGCAGACGGCGCGTAATAGGCGCTACCGGACTTCAAGAGGTTGACGATCTCCGCGCCCCCATCCCGAGTCCGTTTGATCAAGGCTTCCAATCGTTCCTTCGGCAGCCATTCGCCGATCGGCCGCCCGGCGACCGTCGTGTAGCGAATCAATGGGACCATGGTATCGCCGTGACCGCCCAGCACCATCGCCTGCACATTCTCGACCGACACGTCCAGTTCAGCCGCGATGAACGACCGGAATCGCGCAGAATCCAGCACACCCGCCATGCCCACCACACGTTCTCTCGGAAAGCCGCTGACGCGGTGGGCGACATGCGCCATGGCATCCAGCGGATTGGTCACCATGATCAATATGGCGTCGGGCGATCGTTTGGTGGCTTCTTTCACCACGCCCTGAATAATCTTTGCATTCGTTGACAGCAGTTCATCACGACTCATCCCTGGCTTGCGTGGAACGCCGGACGTGACGACCACGATAGAGGAGCCATCGGTCTCATCAAACGTCGTTGAACCCTGCAGACGCGAGTCATACCCGCAAATCGGACCTGCTTGCGAGAGGTCCAGCGTCTTACCCTGAGGAACGCCGTCGACGATATCGACCAGCACCACGTCGTAACAATCTTTCTCTGCTAACCGCTGGGCCACTGTCGCCCCCACATTGCCGGCGCCCACTACTGTAATCTTCTGCCGAGCCATAATCTCCTCACTTCAGGCTAAGGTTGAGGCTGAGGTCAAGGTCGGATGGCTTAGCTCATCCTTAGCTGAACCTCGACCTGCACATCAGTGCCCTTCATGTCCCGTCCACCCGGCGACCTTAAAATTGATGGTGCAGACGAAATTCTCGCCGTCATAGAAATTCACTTTGATTTTCTTTTTTCCGTAGGTCTTGGCGAGAAAATCCTCGGGGTGATCGACGAGTTCTTGGTACCCGCCTGCCGGATAGGTCCCGAGTTCGATAAAGGTGACAATCATGCCGGATTTCACTTCTTCCAAAATCTTCACCCAGCACCGGGGAAAGACTTCAAGAAATTTGGCGTCGATCTCATCCTTAGTCGGCTCACCGCGCTCCTCGCCAGGCGCGACCTTATTGGCAAATTTGGCCAAGCGCCGCACATACGGATACTGATGGCCCGTAAAGAGTTTATACAGCCACGGTGGCACGGTTTCTTGAGACTTCTCTGACATGCTTTATTCTTTCACGATGCCAAAAAGGTCATTATTACACCCGCCCATCCCAGGCGCGCCAAGACGCGCTCTTCCCGGAGGGTACGTCGAGAGCGCCAAGTTTCTGCGCGCCGCCGAGATGGTGAGGCGGCCGGGTTCCATAATATCCAACGAAGTAGAATGTCTTTCCAGCATCGAGCTACGCCGTGAGCCGCTGATAGAGGCGCGGCAACTTCTCCGGCAATGCCGCTGCGTGGTCGATCACCAGATAGCGCACATCGCCATACATGGATTTCACGTACTCATCCGCATCCCGATCGACTGTGATGCAGAACGGATGAATCCCTTGCCGGCGCGCTTCCTGTAACGCCATCTTCGTATCTTCCACTGCATACTCGTCCACGTAGGCATCGTCCAGCGGTTTTCCGTCGCTGATGAGCACCAGCAACCGCACCTGCGCGTCTCGATCCAATAATTTTCTCGCCGCGTGTCGAATCGCCGCGCCATCACGATTTTGCTGAAGCGGCATCAAACCGCCGATGCGTGACGACGAGCGATTGAGCGGCTCGTCAAAATCTTTCAGCATGACAAAATCGACATGGCGGCGGCCGTGGCTGGAATATCCATAGATCGCATATTGATCCCCGATCGCTTCCAGCGCCTCGCACAGCAAGACCAAGGCTTCTTTTTCGACA
>DATEPO010000003.1:0-12661 GCA_035273145.1 Nitrospiraceae bacterium | reverse complement strand
CCCTCGTCCCGCAATTTTCCATTTCCGAGAAGCAAACCGCTCGGCTTATTTGGATGAGCGAGCAGGAGGGCATCCCCGTCGAGCATGCGCTCGATGTATTGCTCGACCAGTATCAATCGCTGGGGGAGCCAGGGTTGGACCACGTGAATAACGTTGTCCGCTTGAGCAAAGAGCTCCAGCTGCGCGAAGTCTCAGCGCAAGCCGTCCATCAGTACCTCAAGATGATGCACGCCTTAGCGGACCGCAATCAGACGCTCGATCATTTAGATACGGCCCTCGACATGCTGCCCTCGCTGGAACGCGCTGGACTCAGCCCAGGGAGCGTCCCTGGGGCGGACACCATTTACATCGCCGCCCGGCTCACATCGAGCGGGGTCACTGTCGCAGAGATCGAGCACTGGCTTAAGCGCCGTCTACGCCAACGACGAAGTGCGGCACCTCCGGACAGCGAGGGACCTCCTCCATCCGTTGCTGCACAGAGGGCAGAGGGATCGTTAGAGACGCCGGCGCGGTCAGAGTCGGTGGATATGCCGCGGTCATCGATTATGTACCTGTTTGGAACGCCAACATGAAACGTTGGCTGCAGGAGGCGATCAGTGGAGCCTGACGGAGGCATTCCTATTCGCTCAGGTCTGCAACTCTTTCGCAAGGCCTCGCACCGCAAATCTCCATTGAGGAGCTATCCGGCAGATAGTCCCCGCTGGACAAGGCGGTTTTTTTGTCCCCGCAGGCGACGGCCGAAGGAACACAATCTGGACGTACAACCCAACCAAACACTGGCTGAGCCGCTTCAGCTGCCAGCCGCCCTCCGGACTCAGATAGTCGAATTGCTCGCGCAGGCACTGATAGATGATTATCGTGCCCATCCCACCATGCCAGCATAACGCATAACAGAATGGTTCTTTTTGTACGGCAGCCCTATAACTGCAGTCTTATAATTAATGTCCTTAGTTTCTTCTGAAAGGCACTTTATGATTGCTGCAATCTACGCTCGAAAGAGCACCGAACAGAACAGCGTGAGTGATGACGAGAAGTCGGTCAAGACAGATTGAACAGGCAAGGGTATATGCATCGAAGAAAGGTTTTGTTGTCGCGGACGAACATGTCTATTCCGATGATGGAGTCTCCGGTGCTGAATTTGTGAAGCGCCCCGGCTTTGTACGCCTCATGAACACGATCAAGGGGAAGCCCCCGTTTCAAGTGTTGATCATGAGCGAGGAGTCTCGGCTGGGTCGAGGAAGAATTGAGACGGAGCATAATCTTAAGCAGATTGTCGATGCAGGTGTGAGGGTTTTCTATTTTTTGTCCGACAGGGAAGCACGACTGAGTGATGCCACGAGCAGCTTTGTTGAATCTGTTCGTCTCTACGCCGCCGAAATGGAGCGAGAAAAGGCGAGCGAACGCACCTACGATGCCATGCTGCGGAAGGCAAGAAGTGGACACGTTCTCGGTGGCAAGGTCTACGGTTACGATAACGTCTCGATCATGGCTGACCAGTTGGGGCCTGACGGAAAGGCAAAGCGTTCGCATGTAGAGCTGCGCATCAATCAAGATGAAGCCAAGATTGTTCGGCGCATCTTCCAAATGTATGCCGCACGGATGGGGCTGACGACCCTGACAAAGACCTTGAATCAAGACCGTGTTCCACCACCACGGAGAGGCCGCCACGGTTGGGCTCCAACTGCGATCCGGGAAATTTTGCACCGTGAACTTTATCGTGGCATATCGATTTGGAATCAAACGCAGACTGTCCAGATTGGTGGGACTAAAAAGCAACGGCCGCGGCCAGAGTCGGAATGGCTACGCAGAGAGGCTCCAGATCTACGAATTGTTTCCGAGGAGGAATGGCAGCGAGTCCAAGAACGATTTGAACACGCGAATAGAATTTACCGCCGTTCACATGATGGAAGATTGCAGAACGGACCATGTGGTGAAGTATATAACTCAATGTATTTGCTTAGCGGTTTGGCGAAATGCGGCGTATGTGGAAAATCGATAGGGCATCACGCGAAAAAGAAAGGGACATAGCTACAAGGCTTATGGTTGTGTGTGTTACCAAAAGCGTGGGGCAATAATTTGCCAGAACAATTTGCAGATAGGACAGACTGAGATGGACCGGGCCGTATTAGCATCTCTCCAAAACGCCTTGGACCCACAGCTACTCGAAGATGCGGTCAAGCTTGCCGTGACTGAGATTGAAAAGGAACAGCCCACCCTATCCAAGCAGAGGGAGACTTTAGAGCGCGAATTATTGGAAGTCGATAGCCGCCTTCACCATCTGGCGGAAGCGATTGCAGCGACGGGAGGCTCAGAAACAATCTACTCGAAAATTAAGGACGAGGAGCAACGTAGGAACGGATTACAAAATCAACTCTCAAGATTGATCGAGATGGCTAAAGTCACGTCACTTGATTCTGCAAGGTTAATCCTGGTCCTTAGAACACGAGTTGGTGACCTTCAAGAACTCTTGTCGCGGCAAGTCTTCGAAGCTCGTAAAATTCTCCGGGCAACTCTCAATGGAAGCCTAATTTTTCAACCCATTGAAGTGGAAGGGAGAGCGGGATACCGTTTCTTTGGCACAGGAAGTTACGGTAGCCTCCTAGCTTATTCACAGGCTTCCAACGATGGTGGTGGAGGGCAGGGGATTTGAACCCCCGACCCCAACGTTGCGAACGTTGTGCTCTCCCAACTGAGCTAGCCCCCCACGGTATGGCGTTCAGATGTCACAGAAGGAGTTCTGTGAAGAAGCCTTCACATCAACCAACGGGCCGCATTATACACAACCCGCGGCGCTATCGGCAATTCGAACTCGCCGCCCTTCGACGTGGAGGCGTCCTTCGGCATAGAGTTGAACGGCCCGCGGATAGAGTTTGTGTTCTTCAATGAGAATCCGCGCCGCTAGTGCCTCCGGCGAATCGCGTTCCAGGACCGGAACGGCGGCTTGAAGGATAATGGGACCTTCGTCCACGCCTTCGGTGACAAAATGCACGGTGCACCCTGCTACCTTCACGCCCCACTCCAAGGCTTGCTTCTGCACGTCGAGCCCAGGGAACGACGGCAGTAAAGACGGATGAATGTTCATCATCCGGTTCCGATACGCATCAATTAACACCGGCGTGACGATTTTCATGTACCCAGCGAGGAGCACCAGATCGACATCGTACTTTCTGAGGATGTCCAGGACTCCCCGATCATAGGCTTCCCGCTTATCGCATAGGCTCGCGTACGGCTTCGGGTCGAGAAAGACATCGGGCACGCCATGGGCTCGTGCTCGCTCGATCGCCTGAGCGTCTTTTTTATTGCTGATGACGACCGCGATGCGGGCCTGCACCGCGCCCGCCTCAATCCCGTCGATGAGCGCTTGGAGATTCGAGCCGCGTCCCGATGCGAGGACACCGAGGCGCAATTTATCGGTGGAGATCGATTTCGACATATTCAACAGGTGGATGCCCACTCTCCTCAGCCGCCATCTCGCCGATGACGGTCGCCTTATCCCCTAGCCTAGCGAGTGTGGCAACAACCGCATCCGCGATCTGCGGCGTTACGACAATGACCAGTCCGATACCCATGTTAAAGACACGGTACATTTCATCCATCGCGATATGGCCCATCGTGCTCAGCAGCGTAAAGATCGGCGGAACGGGCCACGTCCGGCAATCGATTCGAGCGCGAGACTGCGCGGGAAAAATTCGAGGAAGATTCTCGGTCAATCCGCCGCCGGTAATATGGGCGATGCCTTTGATAGAAAACTCAGCCGTCAGGGCCATGATCTGCTTGGCATAGATGCGCGTCGGCGTCAGTAAGATGTCGCCCAGTGGCCGGTCGAAATCGGGAAGGCGGCTGTCAACCGTCAGCTTGCCGTCATCGAACAACACACGCCGCGCAAGGGAGTAGCCGTTGCTGTGCAATCCGGTCGAGGCCACGCCAATCAGCACATCGCCGGGCCGAATCGTCTGACCGTCGATGATCTTCGGCCGATCGACCACGCCCACGGCAAATCCGGCGAGATCGTATTCGCCGGCGGGATAAAATGACGGCATTTCCGCCGTCTCGCCGCCGATCAACGCACAACCCGCTTGCCGGCACCCCTCCGCAATGCCTTTGACAATGGCTTCAGCCTTCGGCACGGCCAGTTTCCCGGTTGCTAGATAGTCCAAGAAGAAGAGCGGCTCCGCGCCGCTGACCGCCACATCGTTCACGCACATCGCGACCAGATCGATGCCGACCGTCTCGTGCCGATCCATTAAGAAGGCGATTTTTAACTTGGTCCCCACGCCGTCGGTTCCGGAGACTAAGACGGGATCGGTATAGCGCGAGGCCTGCAGCCGGAACAATCCGCCGAAGCCGCCCAGGTCGGTCAGCACCTCGGGGCGGAAGGTCGAACGGACCAAGGGCTTGATCCGATTCACGAACTCATCGCCGGCATCGATGTCCACACCGGCCTGTTTATAAGTAGTCATCGGCGCGGCATCTTACCGGAGCGTGCAGGGAGAGGTCAACGCAACAATCAGCGACACAATCAGCGAGATCGTGATCGACGCGCCAATATGCCGACTTCTTTTGCGGCACGTAATCCGCTTTCCACCGCACCGTTCATGTAGCCTTGCCATTGTCCACTCGTGTGCTCGCCGGCAAATAGAATTCTCCCATGAGGCTTCGAGAGCCACAGGCGCCATGCCGAATCATAGGAGGGATCGAAATACGCATAGCCTCCACGGGCCCACGGATCATCCTCCCATGAGATCACGCGAGAGGCCAGAACCGGCATATGGTCCGCGCCAAGCCAGGCGAGCTGTCGCGTGAGCTGTTGCACGCCGCCATTGGTGATGAGCTGCCGCGTCTCCACACTCGCTGATCCACCGGCGAGCAAGGAGAGAATGCCATGCGGTCCGGGCTGCTCTTCATTCCCCTCCCACACCGCGCCAATCGGGAGGTCCGTCCCGAAGGCCTTCAGCTTTCCGTGCTGATCCCAAAATCGACGTTCAAATTGAAGTATCGTTCTCGTAGCCCGCCCATATTTCAGCCGTACAATCGCCTCTCGCTGCCCCGGCGGCAAGGGCGGATCGCAGACAATGTCCTGCAGCGTCGTCGCGGGAACGGCGCATACGAGGTAATCGGCGCTCATCTCGCTCTCTGTGCCGTTCGCCGCACGAAGGCGGACCTGAACTTTTTCGTCTGTCTGGGAGATCGCCACAACCTGAGTCTGCATGTGCACGCGATCTCCAAGCATCTCAGCGAGACCCGATGCCAGCCGATCGTTCCCGCCCTTGACGCGATACATTCGCCCGTGGCCGGGGACATCGGCAGCTAATTGATCGACGAGCACGAGCAAGGACAGATCCTTGGCATCGGCGAGGAAAAACCCTCTGAGTCCCCTGACAAGCGCGCGGATCTGCGCGTCGGCCTGCACCTGATCGAGCCATTCGGCCACTGACAGGCGCGCGAGATCCTGTGCGATGAGACTGTCCCATCGTCGGTCGATCAGCCGATACTCGCGAATCCACGGCTCGAGCCGTTCATGCAAGGCTCGCCACCCACCGCCTCCCGGCTCATGGCGAACGCTTAGCCGGCCGTCCTGGCTTCGCGTCACGAAACCGAATCCTCCCGCAAGAATGGGAATCAGTTCGAGGCGCAGCTTGGCCGCCAGGCGCTGCATCTCGTCCTGGCCCTCATCGATAAGATCGGCGCCGGCCTCGACATGCTGTTCGTTGAGCCAGCCCTCGCGAAGCGTCCACACGCGTCCACCGATGCGGTCACGCGCTTCCACGACGGTGACGTGCGCGCCGGCCTCCAGGAGATCGACGGCCGCGGTCAAACCGGCCAGACCCGCGCCGGCAACAATCACGGATCGTCCGTGAAGCATGCCTTCGTGCAACATGATGTAGTCTACTCAGCATACACTCGATTTCGCTAGACGACTCCGGGCCAACGCATTGACAGAGACAGGATGAAGAGTCAGCCCATGTAGCACCGATCTTTGGTGTCCCGTCGGACAATGGGATTGCAACCTCAAATACTGGTATTGTCGATCTCCCAGATTGGCCTACAAAAGAATCATCTTGCCTCAGCTTGCTGCTCAGCGCCCCAACTCGTATTCTAAGAAAGGCAGTAGGGATTTTTGGAAACGGACGATGACTGACTCCTTTGACATCCCCACTATTCTCATTGTCGATGATGAGGTCAGGAACCTTCAGGCGCTGGAACATATGCTCGAACGGCCGGATCGAATCGTTATCAAAGCGACTTCAGGCGATGAAGCGCTCCGATGCCTGCTCTCTCACGATGTGGCCGTGATGCTGCTGGATATCAGGATGGCGGAGATGGATGGCTATCAGACAGCCGCGCTGATTCGAAAACGTGAAAAGACACAGGCGTTGCCCATCATTTTTCTGACCGCCTTCAATAAAGACGATGCGGACGTCTTACGGGGCTATTCCTTCGGAGCCGTGGACTATATCTTCAAACCGATTGTGCCCGACATCCTATGCGCCAAGGTCGATATTTTCGTGGAGCTGTATAAACGGACGAAGGCACTCGTTCGAAAAAATGAGGACCTGGAGCGCGCGGAGCAGACGCTCTTGCACACGAATCAACAACTGGCCGAACTCAATCGGCTCAAATCCTCCTTTGTCTCCGTCGCATCGCATGAAATCCGCACCCCCGTGACCGGCATTAAGGGATATGTTGAAAATATGCTGTCGGGCTTAACCGGGCCGCTCACTGAAAAACAACAGCATTATCTCGGGCGAGTCACGTCCAACGTGGATCGACTCATGCGAATCATCGACGAATTACTCGATATTGCGCGAATCGAGGCCGGTCAAATTCAGTTACAACTCGATACGGTAAACGTCAGTCACTTGATTGCTGATGTGGCCGAAGCGCTTCAACCTCTGGCTGTGCAAAAGCAGATATGTTTTCAACAAGACACGAGTCAAGTTTCGGGTGTGTATGTGAAGGGTGATGAAGGCAAACTGCACCAAGTCCTGACGAACCTTGTACATAATGCGCTGAAGTTCACGCCGTCTGGTGGGCGAGTCGATGTGGGCGCGGCGACCAAGGAGCCTGGAACAATTCAAATCAGCGTGCACGACACAGGTCCAGGCATTCCTGCTTCGGACCTGCCCAAGATTTTCGACCGATTCTATAGCGGCTCCTCTGTCCCGCCGGATACTCGCGGCGCAGGATTAGGACTCGCGATTAGTAAAAGTTTGATTGCTTTGCATGGAGGGCAGCTTTCTGTCTCCAGTATCCCAGGACAAGGCAGTCACTTTTTTATCGATTTGCCGGCACTCTAAAGCCCCGGCGTCGCTTTGACTTGCCTGAAATGAGGACTCTAAGAATTTCGGATCCCGTACTATCTTTATTGGGGTTCTATTCGGCAGGCCTTAAGGAGTCGGCTTATCCATCTTGATCAGGCTCTAATCGACCCAGATATCGTTACCGACGTCTGCCGGCTCACCTTCCTGCCCGGCCAGGCCGGGCAGAAGCGTTTCGACGGTCCGTCGTAACGTCGATGGATCGAATGGCTTCTGAAGAAAGGCCGTATGACCTGTATCATGGCCTTGGGCAATCAATTCATCTTTCGTATAGGCCGAGATAATAAGCGGCAGAGCGTGGGGAAAGAGCCGTTGAAGCGACGGGAGGACTTCAATCCCGTTGGCAGCCTTTTCAACCTCTTGACCGGGCAGTCGAAAGACAGGTGGTCGCAACAGGACATCGACAATTAATAAGACGACTTGCCTCCGGTGGGTAGTCGCCTCTTTAGCGGACACGAGACCGCTCGCCGTAAGTACGGTGAAGCCCGAGCGCTCAAGACTCCGGCTACACAACAAAAGAATCTGGGGATCGTCATCGACCACCAGCACAGTCGGTTTCTTTGGCGGGTCCACTGTCCGCATGTGGCCGATTATTCCTCAATCCTTACAGGAATACCGTTTCTCGCTACAGCAGCGGTCCGCCGGTACGGCGTCCATAGGTGCTCTTCTTATCGGAGATTATGATCGTTTGCTTAATAGAGCGACGATTGGGTCTTAGCCTGAAGCAAGTCTTCTCTCTATGCGCATGAGGGCGTCTCTTTACACGATCGGCCCTGTCACTAGAGGCGAGATCTGACATGCGTCGCCTCCATTGCTGACATCTCTGGTTCTCGAGTAGCGGTAGAACTTCGCCAGGCGCCTCTAAGCGGTGGATTCGCCTGACGATTCCCGGAGGTCCATCAAGAACCATCGCTTCAGAGACAGGACAGAAACCAGAATCATGACGATGCGACGAATACCGGCCATTCTCTCCGTTGTCGTTCTCCTACTCGGTGCTCTTCTGTTCTGGCGGCATATGCCGCCGAACAGCCTGGACACGGATGGAGATGGACTAGACGATCAGTTCGAAGCTCGCCTCGGAACGGATCCGAACAAGAACGATACCGACGGGGATGGTTTGCAGGACGGATGGGAAGTATTCGGCGCTGTGCCGGCCTTTGCCGGACCGGCCGGCAATTCGACGGCCGTCGCGATTCCGGGCGCCAATCCCCTCCGCAAAGACATTTACGTCGAAGTGGATTGGATGCGGGATGCGGGCCACACGCATGCCTTTCGACGCGCGGGCCGCGATCGCGTCGAAGATGCCTTCACGCGCGCGCCGGTCAACAATCCCAGCGGCGAGTTCGGGGTAAACATCCATATCGATGCCGGGCAACTCGGCGGCGGCGGCGATGAAATTGAACATCAGCAAATTGTGGCGGTCGGGACCGGCTATATTTCGACGCCGGGTGTGGGTGATGCCGGACAAGGCGCGGGCATTGCCATCGGCAATATCGACAATAACCCGGCTCCGGATATCGTGCTGCTCGCGTACGATAATCCGTCCGGGCCGAACAACTTTCGCTACCGCATCGGCTGGAACGTGAATCGCGACGGCATCCCGACGAGCTGGAGCGAGGCGCCGAATACGCCGTGGAGCGCGGATATCCAGATCGCGGGCGTCGGCGACGAAGGGCACGGCGCGGGGCTTCGGCTCATCGATCTGGACAACAATGGCCGGCCCGAACTCGTGATCATGGCGTATGACAATCCGTCCGGTCCGAATACCTTTCGTTACAAGGTCGGACGAAATCTCAACGTGGGTGGAGTCGCCGCGAGCTGGAGCGCCACCATCGAGATCGGAGGGGTGGGCAATGAAGGCCAAGGCGCCGGGCTGACCTTCACCAATCTGGACGGCAATGCGAGACCTGAGCTGATTCTCATGGCCTACGACAATCCGAGCGGTCCGAATACGTTTCGTTACCGAGTTGGGTGGAACGTCGACGTCAACGGCACGGCCACTGCCTGGAGCGGCATCCATCAGGTCGACGGCGTCGGCAATGAAGGCCAAGGCGCCGACGTCGATGTGGCCGACTTGGATATGAACGGCCGTCCTGATCTGATTCTCATGGCGTACGATAATCCATCCGGGTCGAATTCCTATCGGTACCGTATCGGCTGGAATCTCGACGCCGGTGGAGTCGCCGCCGAATGGCAAACCGGCTTTCTCACCTACCCGGGTGCCGGGACCGAAGGGGATGGAGGCGGGTTGGCCGTCGCCAATCTCGACGGCGGACGAACCGATCTGCTGCTTCTCGCCTACGATGCGCCGAGCGGCGCGAACAACTTCCGGATGAATATCGCCTACGACCTTGACGCCGCAGGAGAAGCGGTCCACTACGATTATTACAAGGCTCGCTTCTTCAATCCCGCTCGCGCCGGCATCTATCACTATTGCCTCTTCGCGCACGATTATTGGCAAGGCGGCAGTTCGTCGGGTCTGTCCTTCAGCAACCGCGACTTTATCGTGACGCTCGGGAGCTGGTCGGCGCAAACCGGGGACGACAACGATCAGTCCGGCGCGTTCATGCACGAGCTCGGGCACAATCTCGGGCTCGGCCATGGCGGCGATTCCGGCATCAATAACAAGCCGAATTATCAAAGCATCATGAACTACAACAATACGTATACCGTGGACGTGGACTACGACGGCGCCATCGACGGTCCGTTGGATTATTCGCACGGCTTTCTCCATCCGCTCAATGAGAATGCGTTAAACGAAAATTTCGGGGTGGCCGACTACGTCACGACGGAAGGCGTGGGCAATGAAGGCGATGGAGCCGATCTCGCCGCATGGGATCTCGACGGCAACGGGGTGCAGGACCTGCTCTTCCTGGCTTATGACGCGCCTTCCGGTCCAAACAACATCCGCTATAAGATCGGATTCGACATCACGGCGCGTGCCGTGCCGCGTCGGTGGACGAGCGGTTATGTGCTCCAGCCGGGCTTTGGCAATGCCGGTCAAGGCGCCGGCGTGGAATTGGTGGATCTCAACGGCAATGGTCGTCCGGAGATGATCGTGCTGGTTTACGACAACCCGTCGGGACCGAACAACCTGCGTTACCGAATCGGCTGGGACGTGAATGCGCAGGGCAAGACGAGCAATTGGAGTCGGACCTACCAGATCGATGGAATGGGGAATGAGGGCGAAGGCGCGGCAATCACCGCGACTAATCTCGACGGCGATCCCCGGCCCGATCTTCTCGTGATGGTTTATGATAATCCGTCGGGGCCCAATAATTTCCGGTACAAAATCGCGTGGAACATCGGCCCTGGTGGCGCCGTCACGGCCTGGAGTGGAGTGACGCAGGTCGATGGCGTTGGCGACGAGGGACAAGGCGCTGGCGCAGCCTTCTTCAATCTCGATGGCAATACCCGTCCTGAATTGCTCCTGATGGCCTACGACAATCCTGCCGGTCCGAATACATTTCGCGTCAAGATCGGCTGGAACGTGAGCACGACCGGAATGGCCGCCACCTGGTCGACCTATACGGCGTATGCGGGAGTCGGCAATGAGGGCCAAGGCGCCGGGATTCGCTTGATCGATGCCAACGGCAACGGCCGGCCGGAAATGCTTCTCATGGCGTATGATAATCCGAGTGGCCCGAATACCTTCCGCTATCGCGTGGGCCGAGACCTAGGCCGCAACGGCGGCCTTGGTCAGCCGTTCGGATTCCCGCGAGACTGGAACGGCAATGGAACGATGGAATCATCCGTGAAGGCCAATATCAATGGCGATACGGACAATAACGGCAACCCCATTTTCGGTACGCTCACCGACTGGGACGATTGGGGCCATCTCGTGTATTAATGATGCACCGATTATTACATATTGCTCTGCACGCGACACCAAGACTCATCTTTTCGAGTCTCGTTCTTTGGGCAGCCCTCGCCGCAGCCCAGGGACCAACCTTCGAACACAAGCGTGAACCGTCTCAGCCTCCCCTCGCGCATCCGACCCCATTCGTCAAGACGCCGCTCATCAACCGGCAGTTTCGCGGAGAAATACGGCGGGTGCTGCCGCAGGAGGTCGAAGTTCACATCAAGGACGTGTCGGAAACGGTCGCGCTCCATGTGCGCGACGAGTGGACACGCCAGCTCAAACTTACGCCAGGCGCGGTCTACGACATTCTGGCCCATCAACGTCACACGCCCGGCGGCATTACGACGGCCGTGCAGCTCAAGGACGAGCGAGGACTCTACGCGCTCGCGGAAGCGATTCATGATGTCCCGCTCTTCACGCCGCATGACCGTGAGGGTCTGGCAGTCGAACAACGTCCGCAGGAGGCCAAAACCTTCGTCTATGAGGATGCGTGCAAGACGGTCTACAACGTGCCGGTCGAATTTACGATAGGAAAAGAACACGTCCTCGTGCAGCCGCACGAATCGAAAATCATCGAGCTGAGCGGCCACCCGTATACCTTGACCCTCAACGCGAGTCAGTTCATCGTGCTCAAGGAGTGCGCCGTGATGTTTGAAGGCGGCCGTTCTCAACTGGACTATAGTATCGTACGGACCGAAGGAAGAGAGAACTGATCGGTCGATGCTGAAGAATTGAGAAGCAGAAGAGTCCTCGAATCGTTCCCCTACTACGATCCCTGCCTGACGCCTTCCACAGGCAATGAGTGCACGCTGACATCCGTTTCCCATGCCGAGTCGATGATCGAGAAGAGATGACTCGTATCAGGTTACACGCTACACTGTCGCTGTTATGGAGATCCATCTATGAGTATTCATTCCCTCGCGGGGAAACCCGCGCCGGTAAATCTGTTGATCGATGTCGAGGCACTCCAACGGGCCTATGCCGAGGGCCGGCCTGACATCGGCGATCCCAACCAGTTGGTCAGTTTTGGAACAAGCGGGCACCGCGGCACCCCCTCTGACGGCACCTTCACCGAGGCGCATGTCCTCGCGATGACGCAAGCAATCTGCGATTACCGGCGTACCAAAGGAATCCGTGGGCCTCTCTTCATGGGGAAGGACACCCATGCCCTCTCGGGGCCGGCGGAGCGAACTGCGCTCGAAGTGTTGGCGGCGAACGCCGTCGACACGTTCATCCAGCGTGATGACGGCGTGACGCCGACTCCGGCGATCTCCCGTGCCATCATCGTCTACAATCGTGGGGGCAACCGAGATCAGGCCGATGGCATTGTAGTGACCCCTTCGCACAATCCTCCCTCTGCCGGGGGCTTCAAATATAACCCCCCCAACGGCGGACCGGCCGACACAGATGTGACGGCATGGATTCAGGACCGGGCCAATGACTTGCTCCGTCAATCCAATCGGGGTGTCAATCGTCTCGC
>DATEPO010000002.1:0-2545 GCA_035273145.1 Nitrospiraceae bacterium | reverse complement strand
ATTGTGCGCTTACTCATTGTTGAAGACGACGCCAGTGTCGCGCGCTTTCTTGAAAAGGGCTTGCAGGAAGAACGCTATGCGGTCGATATTGCCACCGATGGAGAAACCGCCATCGCGCTCGCACAGTACACTGCCTATGATGTGATTATTCTGGACGTCATGCTTCCCAGGCAGGATGGGTTGAGCGTATGCCGAATACTCCGCGACAAAGGCCAGACGGCGCCTGTCCTGCTCCTGACCGTTCGCGATTCGACGGAAGATAAAGTCCGTGGGTTGGACTGCGGGGCAGACGATTATCTCACCAAGCCCTTTGCCTTCGCTGAGTTGCTAGCCCGTATCCGAGCGTTGCTCCGCCGTGGGACGGTCCAGGCCCCTGGACGGTTGAAGTTGGCCGATCTGGAATTGGACCCCGCCGCCCATCGTGTGTGGAGAGACGAGACTGAAATTGTATTGACGAGCAAGGAATATGCGCTCCTGGAGTATCTCTTGCGCAATGCAGACCGCGTGCTGACTCGGACGGCGATCATCGAGCATGTCTGGGACATCCGGTACGATTCCATGACCAATATTGTAGACGTCCACATTCGCGCGCTTCGCGCAAAAATCGATCGGCCATTCTCCGTGTCGCTGATTCGGACGATCCGTGGCGTCGGCTATGCGTTGGAAACGCCACGGGAAAAACTGTGACCTCGTTTCGGCGTCGTCTTCAACATTCCTCTTTGGCCCTCATCGTGCTGCTCTTGGTGACCTTGGATATTGCGGTCTATTGGGGATTCCTGGGCGTGCTCCATCACTACGTCGATTCACGGCTCAAGGCGATGGCGGAGGGATGGGCCGATATCGCCGGGCGAAATCTCGGCATGTTGCTCGATGCGTCCCAGAAGGGACAAGAGGCGGAAGTGCGCTCCGCTGTGCCTGACGAAGACGAGCAAATTGAAATGCGCGAGGCCGCACTGTCCATCCAAATCCTGTCTTCGGATGGGACTGTCTTTTGGAGGGGCGCGGCGGTCACGGCTCCATCGGTGGACCCCGAATTGTTGAGCAAGGTCAGCCATGGGGAGGAGGTCTTCGAGACGGTTCGGGATCCTGCCGGCAAATCGGTCCGTCGCGTCTGGGTCCCGCTGCGGCAGCAAGGGCAGGTGCAATATATTCTGCAAGCGGAAACGACGCTTCGATTTATGGAAAAAGCGCTCAACGGGCTGGCCGCCCTCCTGGCGGGCGCCTCCGCTCTTGTCCTGTTGCTGGCCTGGTGGGGGAGTAACTGGCTGGCCCGCCAGGCATTGACACCCGTGGAGGTGCTGAGCGAGACGGCCCGGAAGATCTCTGAACCGTCTTCACTGGGCACGCGGCTGAGCCTCGACGCGCCGTACGAAGAATTTCAAAGTCTCGCGCAGGCCTTCAATACGATGATGGATCGCATCCAACGAGTCGTAGAAGGTCAACGCCGGTTCGTGACGGACGCAGCGCATGAAATTCAAACGCCGCTGACGGCGCTCAAGGGCAATCTCGAAGTGGCGTTTCGCAAGACCCGCAACGCCGCTGAATATCGAGACATTCTCATCAGCAATTTGGGAGCGGTCGAGCGGCTCATCAATCTCTGCCGGTCCTTGATTACGCTCGCGAGGCTTGCCGGACAGGATGCGTTTGCGTCAGCGCAACCGGCTGTCCCCCTTCAACCCGTGCTGCAGGAGCTCATCGACGAACTGACGGTCCTGGCGCAAGACCGAGGGATTACGCTGACACTCGATGTGGAACCGGCGCTGACCGTCTCGGCCAACAAAGAACAACTGCAACGTGTTTTTTTTAATCTGCTCGATAATGCGCTTCGCCATACCCCGCCGGGTGGCGTGATTGCCGTGCGGGCTGGATTCGACGACGACCGTACGGTCATCGTCGTCTCGGATACCGGTGAAGGGATTCCCAAGGATCACGTGCCGCACATCTTTGAACGGTTTTATCGAGCCGATGGCGCAAGGTCACGGGAATCAGGCGGGGTCGGCTTGGGTTTGGCCATCGTCAAGGAAATCGTGGAGACGCACAATGGGGAGATCACCGTCTTCAGTAAACTGGGCCAGGGCACCACATTTACCATCCGTTTCCATCGGGACCGGCAGAACGAGCAGCGGCTGGTTGGATAGGCCGAGAAATCGAGCCTGATGAAAAAGATCATGCCCTAACTTATCCCTATCTTCATGAAGCCTTCATAGGTTCTTCATGTAAAAATGGTACGCTCTGTTATCACGTTGCTCATACGGCAACGGAGACGGGCAGGTTTCTGACATCCCTCCCAGATGATCGGACTCCACGGGGCTGGTGCTTCACGCCGGCCCCAGCCTGCCCGGCTCCAACATCCAGACCCCAGCACAATACCCATCACCTTGACCGGTTTGGTAAACCCATGATACGGTGGCGCGCTTTTTATGAAGACGACCACCTCCAAGAAGCTCTTCGCCGCGGCGCAACGGGTGATTTCCGGCGGCGTCAATAATCCTGTTCGCGCGTTTCGGTCCGTCGGCGGCCATCCGCTCTTCATAAAGCGTGCAAA
>DATEPO010000001.1:0-16129 GCA_035273145.1 Nitrospiraceae bacterium | reverse complement strand
CCTGTAAGGCCGCGGCATTCTTAAATTCATTTCATTCGACGTTGGAATATCGCATGTCACGCTGGCTCTCATGGAGACGTCCACGAAGCTCGGGTCAAGTCAATTGGTTTGTCCTTGGTGTCGCGGCCGCGTTGTTTGTTGCGATTGTAATGTTTGAAAGTGCAGCGCCTGCGAATGTCGTAGCCGCCTATGGGTTCGTGCTGCCGATCCTTCTTGTCGCCATCGTGAGAAGTCGCTGGCTCATGGTTCTCACTGTGGCGCTGTGTATTGCGGCGACTTACTCGGGATTACTGAGACCGCATAAGCCGGGCCGATTTGTCGCGGCAGTGATTAATCGCACGGTGGTGGCGGGTGTCTTGGTCGGTGTCGCCTATTTTGCCATGACTCGCGAGGAACGAAAGGCCCGGGAAGAAGAGGCACGAGCGGACTTGATGCGCGCGAATGCCGCGCTGGTTGAAGTCAAAGATGCGCTCAATCGATCGGAACGTCTTGCGGCACTGGGGCTGCTGACGTCGTCTGTGGCGCACGAAGTCGGCACGCCGCTTCACTCGATCGCCTGGCAGGTGCAATCTTTAGCCGAGGATCCACATGTTACGCCGGACATGCGTAAAACGATTGACGTGATCGATGCGGAGCTGAATCGTGTCGTTCGCATCATTAAGGACAAGCTCTCGCTGACGCGCCAACCGAAGCGAGCCTATACCTCATTGCGACTCGATGAGGTGGCGCAATCAGTGCTCACATTGATGAAGCCGTCCTATATCGGCAAAGGCGTTCTGCTGAAGGCTGACCTCGGCACGGAGCCCTCGCCCGTGTGGGGAGATCTCGAACAGCTTCGACAAGTCCTTGTGAATCTTCTGACCAATGCGTTAGCCGCGACGAAAGCCGGTGATGAAGTGGTCATTGTCATGGGACGGCGGGCCGCAACCCTCACTGAATTGGAGGAACGCCGCCGGGCCGGCCATGCATTAGCTGAAATCATGGTTACGCTGACGGTCCGCGATACAGGATGCGGCATGCCGGAGGAAACGGTTGCCAAAGCGTTTGAACCGTTCTTTACGACCAAGGCGGTGGGCGACGGGACGGGACTCGGCTTATTCCTTAGCCGAGAAATCATCGCCTCGCATGGCGGGTCGCTCACGATCGACAGTGCCGTCGGCAAGGGCACGATGATCGTCATCGCGCTTCCCACTCATTTTTATCCGATAGCGGACGGGACTGCAGGCGCATGAATTCTCTTGGCGGAAAGATTCTCGTCGTCGATGATGATGCCGTTGCTCGCAGTCTCCTCGCCGAGGCGCTACGGAAAGAGGGATATTCCGTCGACGAAGCGCCCGGCGGAGCGGAGGCCGTTGAGTGCGGACGACGGACACGGTTCGATGTCGTGCTGACCGATATCCGTATGGGCGAAGTCGATGGCTTTGCAGTCTTGCAAGAGTTCAAACAACACAGCCCCGACACCTCGATCGTCCTGCTGACCGCCTTTGGATCCATGGAAGGGGCGATTGAAGGCATTCGGCAGGGTGCGTACGACTATTTGGCCAAGCCGTTTAAAAAAGAAGAAGCCAAGCTGGTTGTCCAACGAAGTCTTGAACATAGCCGGCTGGTCCGTGAGAACACCCGCTTCAGGGAGGAATTGCGTGAACGTCAGGATCTGTCCCGCTTGGTCGGAAGCAGTCCCCTGATGCTGGAGGTCTACAAACTCGTCGCGAGGGTCTCGCCGGGAAAAAGCACGGTGCTGGTCGAAGGCGAAAGCGGGACCGGCAAAGAACTGATCGCACGCGCAATCCATGCCAATAGCCCTCGACGGGAACGCTCCTTTGTCTCGGTGAACTGTGCGGCTCTCCCGGACACCCTCCTAGAGACAGAACTCTTTGGGCATGAGAAAGGCGCATTCACCGGGGCAATCGGTGTTAAAAAGGGGCTGTTCGAAGCGGCACACGAAGGAACGATTTTTCTGGATGAGATCGGAGACGTCGGCGCAGCATTGCAAGCGAAACTTCTACGAGTCATTCAGGAGCAGGAAGTACGACGAGTTGGGGGGACGGCTTCCACGAAGGTGGATGTCCGCATCATCGCCGCGACGAACCGCGATTTGTCTCAACTAGTCAAGGAAGGGAAGTTTCGCGAGGACCTCTTCTATCGATTGAATGTAGTCCGTATCGTGATGCCGCCGTTACGTAAGCGTCCGGAGGATATTCCCATGCTGGCCCACCATTTTTTACAAAAAATCATATCCGAGAACGGTCACATCATCCGAGGCTTTGTTCCGGACACCATGGCCATCTTGCAGCGCTATCAGTGGCCGGGCAATGTGAGAGAACTGGAAAACGTGATCGAACGTGCCGTCTCATTGACTCATGGCCCGCTCCTTCTTCCGGACGATTTACCCGGTCCTGTCCGGGAGACGCGCTCGCCGGCCACGTTACCTGGTCACGATGGTGAGCTCATCAGCTTGGACGAACTTGAGAAGCGATATCTCATCAGAGTCTTACAGGAATCCGGCCACAACAAGGTCCGCGCAGCAAAAATCCTCGGCATCGATCGGCGAACGCTGTACCGTATGGCCGAGCGATTCGGGCTCGACTTAGGTGACGATAGTCATGGCGCATCATAAAAGTAATTTATAGTACCTAGTGTTGTTTGCGTATTCTCACATCGAGTCGAAAAGTTTTTCGGCATGTACAAATCCGGTCGAACGCTCCTTCCTCAAACCATCTAGCGGCTCTTAGCTTTTGCTTTCAGACGCTTACGCTCTTCTACAGTTTTGAACGGATGTGCCTTGTCTGTGGTTCTCTGGACACACCTGGAAAACCTTAACAGACGAGAATGAGAAATATTCTGCACCAATCAGTGCAGTGCCCGCTCTCTCTCTTCGACTTTGTGCTCAGTAAGATTATCTGTTTGTGTCTACTTCCGCGTAGTTCCCCTATCTGCCTCGTGGATCATTCTAAAAGGATCGCTTCTTGCTCCTTCTGCCTCGGCGATAACGGCCCTTCCCTCGAGTCGTGTCGATCTGTACCACAGGAGGAACAATGCGCTATACCCACAGGATCAACCATCCTAATGCTTCGCTCGATCTACGTCGTAGTCCCCGATTTGAATCAAGAGGTTCGGTGACATTTGAAGGCGAGGGACATGCGGGGAGCGGGAAAATCTTCAATGTGTCGTCGTGGGGTTGTGGTGTGGAAAGTATTGCGGAGGTGATTCCCGGAATCTATGTCGGGGTCAGTCTCTCGCTTCCGGATCAACCGAGCCCGGTGGAGATCGAATTAGCGGCTGTGCGATGGTCGGCGCGGCGGCGGTTTGGTGTGGAATTCCTGAGTGTCTCCCAACCGAGTAGAACACGTTTGGAGCAGTTTCTCGAACGGCGCGGGGGATTGTCCGGAATATAATGGGCGAGGCGTAGGTTTGATCCAAAATCCTTGTGATACGAATGAGTTCATCCGATGAGATGACTGACAGAAGCCCGAATGCCTTTTTGACTGAGCGTAGCTGCAAGGCGGCGCCACGATGCAGTGGAGGAGTCGTTTACTGCCACGCCGACCATAGATAATCCTTGGCTTCATAGATTACGGAGATCCTGAGGCGGGTCGTGTCCTGCGATTCCGGCGATACCGTGGCTTCCACCTTGCTTCGTTCCGCACCAAAACGAGATTTCAGCAGCAATCCCACAACCCTTAGATCTCCTGCCGATAGCCCGTCATCACGATTCGACCATCATCAGAACCATCCCGAACCGGATAGCCGTCCATTACAACACGGACACGAGCGCTGTTTTGACGTGATCGAGAGGAGCGGCAAGCACGGTATCTGTCGAATCGCTCAATCGGGTGGGAAGAGCGCTCGCGCATCGAGAGATCAGGAGAGCGACACACACCAAGACGGGTATTGGCATCGCGTTCGTCAAGATCCGAGACTAGGTGGATAGTCCGTGAGCTTACTTTTTCAGCCGGTACACCAAATGCGTGTCTGTCTGAGCGACTCCTTCGATTGAATGGATCCTGGTCAGCACCAGCGTCGATAGCGCATCCTGGTCTGATACTTCGACAATCGTGAAGATATCCGGCTTGCCCCAGCATGGATCGATCGTCTTAATCTCTTTGATTTCGGAGAGGGAGGCAATGACGTTGCCCGTTTGGCCGGGCAGGACGTTGATGAGGACATAGGCGCGATCAGACATTCGTTTCCCCTTGCGATTAGAAATTTATTCTACTGTTGGACGCGCGGCGACCAGTTTGGGACTGAATACAGTAGACTGAGGCGTCCATACGACTAAGCTCGGATACCTACATCGTATCGAGTGTTCATCCGTACAGGACTCTATCATATCGCACAGAGGCGAGACCAGAATAGAGGGACATTGCACACGGGATGAGCGCCATAGTCGTGTGGCTTGCGGCACGCGGTCATTCATGATAGACCACTCGGCTATGGCTCTACTGAAGACACCCGCCATCACACTCAAGAGTCGAAAGTGGGGAGAAGCGGATCGGATCGTCACATTTTATACCCTTCGATTCGGCAAAGTGCGCGGTGTGGCGCGCGGTGCGCGACGCGTGAAAAGCCGGTTCGGGAGCGCCTTGGAACCGTTCGTCTCCTCTGATCTCAATCTCTTCGAAAAACCACATGACTCACTCTATCGGGTGACCCAAGCCGATATTCAAGAATCTTTTGCAGATCTTCGAGAAGACCTTACACTCATGTCGGGCGGCGCGCGTCTTGTCAATCTCGTGACCGCGATTACTGCTGAGAGTGATCCGTGCCCGTTGATTTTCGAGACACTGCTCAACGGATTGCGCGCCTTGCAAAGCGGAGGCGATACGTTGCTCATAACGGTATTGCTTCAGATCAGATTGTTGGGACAGACCGGATTTCGGCCCCAGACTGACCACTGCGCGGGATGCGGTGCCCTCTTTCAGAATGGGCGCACCGATTCGCCTTTGTGGTTTTCCCCACAGTCCGGAGGGCTGGTGTGTCAGGCATGCGGACATCGCTACTCGAGACGGTGTCTTCCGATGTCACCGGCAAGCCGTGCAATGCTTCAGCACGCCTTGCAGTGGTCCCCAGCCGCCCTGACTCGTCTGAAAGCGACCGGCCAGGTTCGGATGGAATTAGAATCGGCGATTGAAGCGTATATCACAGTGGTCGCCGGGAAACCGCTTCCCCCGATGGATTTCTTGGCCGCAGAACGCCATGAGCCTGCGTATGGCCTGCGATGAGTGGACGGTCGATTGTGCCGTTCGCAAGCGTACGGTATAGTATTGGAAGTCGGACTCAGCTATTGGAGCCTGCATGAGCACAGTCGCCCTTGAACCTAAAGACATGGAATGGTTGGAGAAGGGTGTGCTCGGTATCGAGTGGAATGACGGGCACAAAGGGATCTACCCGGTCCGTTATCTCCGTCAGCATTGTCCTTGTGCGGCGTGCACCGATGAGTGGACCGGGCAGCTTCGGATTAAACCGGACGATGTGCCGCTCCTGATCATGCTCATGGATATTGAGCCGGTCGGCCGGTATGCCTTTAAGATCACGTGGAGCGACAGACATGATACCGGATTGTATTCGTATAAGTTTCTGCGTGAGATCTGCCAGTGCGATATCTGCCAGCCGGTGAAGCCGGTGGAACCCAGGAGCAAGCGGTTACTTTAATGTCCCGAGTTCCTCTCATCGATTTCAAAATACAATATTCTCTTTCCCTTTCCATTCTGGGGGCGATCTTTTTTCTTGGAGGATGTGGAGTGCCGTTGGAGGAACAGAAAGCCCACATCCGCAAACACAGTCTTCCGTTTCAGATCCTATCGACACAGGCGTTTCTTGAAACGTGGGGCAAGCCGACCTACGTGCATCAGGAGACGACGCAATTCTATCCCGTAAAAACAGGGAACTATGTGCCGCGTTTTCGAGCTCCTATGGGTGAGCCTCCTCCGGGCTGGGATGCATCCGTGGTATCGGAGCCTGCCGTTTTTTTAGGTTATACCGATCGGGGCGAATTGCTCGGCTTCATCGATAACCGCTTAGTCTACCGTGAGCAGATGCCCGCCTCTCAAATTCATGAAATCGGCAAGAATTGGCAACACGAAGCGATTTTTAAAACCCGCCTCGAAACCGATTTTCAAGCGCCTCCCAAGCCGTAATGGCGTCCATCGATTCAACTTCTCTTGCAACTCAACCACTCAATATTCTCTTAGTGGCTTCAGAGGCCGTCCCATTTGCGAAAACGGGAGGTCTCGCGGATGTGGCCGGCACCCTTCCTCTAGAATTGGCACGGCTTGGACACCGCGTGGCATTGATTATGCCGGGCTATAGCATAATCGACGCCTCTATGCATGGATTGACTCCATGGGGTCGATTGAGTGTCCCCACCGCCACCGGACCGAAAGAGGCGATTGTAGAACGCGGCGTGCTGCCGGATGCCACCCTGCCCGCCAATCAGCAGGCACAAATCTTCGTCATCCGTCATGATCCGTATTTCGCTCGAAAGGGACTCTACCAGGAATCCGGTGCAGACTATCCCGATAACTTGGAACGCTTTGCGTTCTTCTGTCGAGCCGTTGTCCAATGGCTCTTAGCGTTTCAGGATAAGACCAAGTGGGCGCCCGACGTGATCCATGCCCATGACTGGCAAACGGCCCTCTGCCTTGCCTATTTGGAAATCCTGTATGTGGATTACACGCAGCGTCAGGCAGTCGGAACATTGTTCACCATTCACAATCTTGGCTATCAAGGCCTCTTTCCGGCTTCGGACTATCCAAAGACCGGATTACCGCCAAGTCTCTTCGTCCCCAGCGGTCTGGAGTTTTATGGGTCCTGTAATGTCCTAAAAAGCGGGTTGATCTATGCCGACCTTCTCTCGACGGTCAGCGACACGTATAGCCATGAAATTCAGACCCCCGAATTTGGGTTCGGCTTAGACGGCCTGATTCGTGAGCGTCATGATCGACTCGTCGGTGTCGTCAATGGCATCGATACCGATGTCTGGAACCCGGCCACCGATGTCCACCTTCCTGCTCGATATTGCGCAACAGAAGTCAGCGGAAAGCGGGCCTGCAAGAGCGCCCTGCAACGTGAAATGAAACTCCCCGCCAAAGATGTCCCGCTGTTGGCGGTGGTGTCCCGATTGAGCGTTCAGAAGGGATTGGACTTGGTGGCTGAAATTGTCCCCGAGCTGATGAGATTGGACGTTCAACTCGTCTTATTAGGTGCAGGGGATGTGTCGGCTGAAGCTCAATGGCGGTCCTTGCATGCCCGCTATCCGCACCAACTCGGACTGCGAATCGGGTTTGACGAGGGGTTGGCCCACCGGATCGAGGCGGGTGCTGATGTATTTTTAATGCCCTCGCGGTACGAACCCTGCGGATTGAATCAGCTATACAGCCTTCGGTATGGGACCGTGCCTATCGTCAGGCGAACCGGCGGTCTTGCCGATACCGTGGTTCCCTATACGCCGACGACGGTTCAAGAAAGACGCGCCACCGGCTTTATGTTTGGAGACGCATCTGCTGACGCGCTCCTGAACACCGTCTTGCTCGCGTTACAGGTTTACAAGGACCGGACCGAATGGTCGGGATTGATGCAGACCGGCATGCAGACAGACGTGTCCTGGGCTCGCTCTACGCAAGCGTATGAGGCCGTGTACCGTCAAACCCTACGCTATGCCCGCGGTCACATCTAAACGACGGCGAAGTGAGGAACTAATTTTTTGAATCTGTAGATGCGAGGAGTGTGATGAACGATGAGGAGAAAACAGGCTTGTCGGATGCATTTGCCTCAACGGTGCTCAATTGCGCGAGACCCTCCCGCGCTTGCTGAATATAGTAGGGATATGTGCCTTCCGGATACGTGAGCACAGTCTGGAACATCTCATCCGCGAGCTCATAGTGCCCAGCCGAGAGCGCGCTTTGCCCGGTATGGAGACTGCAGGCGACAGCCATGGCTTTTGGATCGACGGCGAGTCGGTTGGCCGGTTCTGAGACCCACCGCTTCATGACCTTCGGGAGTAGCGCATCATGGCCCATTCCGATAACCGGCTGCTGGGCCACGTGATCAAGCATGCGTGCATCCAAGCGCATCGTATCCAAGTCCGAGGCAGCCTCGCAGTGGCGGTAGATGGTCCACATGCCCATAAAAGAGGTGTCGTCCAGTGCCGCCGACTTGGAGATTGGAGACGCCGTCTGACATCCCGCCAACATCAAAATCGCGCCGAGGGCCCATCCTATTTTTATCGCGCCTGCCTTCATTGAAGTGCTCCTACAATCTTCACTTCCCTACTGCCACGGGATTTCAGCAAAACAGATGCCGATCATTATCTAACATAAGGTATTGAAATTATGGGTCTCAGATTTCATTGTTGCATGATAATCGTTGCAGAAACACACGGGTGTTGTGTTTTATCTACACTTGTTGAGGAGTAAGGGGCACGGAGACCTTAGCCTATGACAATGGCCCCTCCGCGAATATCTTGGACACTACCGAATATGGCGGGGCTTCCTGGGAATCGCCAACGATGTGGAGTGATGTCCCAGAGCTGCCCTTTATGGCTGTAGAGCCTCCCGTTGACGATCTGTACCGTGGCTTCCTTCACAAGATTAATGTCGAGGACCGCTTCCGCCGTTTCCTTATCAAAAATCTTCAGCCAGGCCGGATAGGTAAAGAGCGACAAGGCGGCACTTGCTTCAAGCTCGAAGCGGGTTTTGAAATTAAATGCCCACACGTTGCGTCGCAAATGCGCCACATGATCCCCCTTCGCATCGTACAGGTCTGCAGTGACAAGAAGTTGCGGCGATTCGCCGCGAGCCTCGATGACGATCTGTTCCTTGCCCTCTAACGTGAGGACACCGTTGGCATTGCGATAAATATTGGACCCAATGTTCAATTCCATCCGTCTCTCCAATCTCGCATAGATCTTCGGTGGCCGTTCATCTCGATCGCGACGAGTCGTCCTCGTATTGCGCAAAGAGACGTTTGGCCTCCGGGTGGAGGGCAGACGTGGGACCTTTGGGAATTCCGACTGTTCTGAACAGCGGGACCAGTTTTCCATTGGGATGGAGATACCCTGCTCGCAATGGGACCGACCGGCGATGATGTTGAACGAGATGACAGGGCGTCGGCCGAATGCTGGTGAGCCAATCGGCAATGTCTTGCGGATTGCCGATGGACGCCGACAGCAGCAGCAAACGGGCTTGGCCGGGACAAAAGATGATGGTTTCTTCCCAGACCACGCCGCGTTCCGGATCGGCGATGTATTGCGATTCGTCCAGGATGACCAGACCGAGCGTGTCCAGACGTAAATCGATTTCTCCCCCTGCCGCATCGTAGAGCAGATTGCGCAAGATTTCGGTCGTCATGATCAGCAGCGGCGCCTGCGGATTGTCCCGACGATCACCGGTTAAGATCCCGACCTGATCGGGTCCAAAGAGCTTGGAGAACTCGGTAAATTTCGTATTGGATAAGGCCTTAAGGGGAGAGGTATAGATGACCGTGCGGTCGGCGTCAATAGCCCGTTTCGTGGCTTCGACGGCGACATAGGTTTTCCCGCTCCCGGTGGGAACGCTCACAATCACATCGGTTGTCTTGAGAGACTCCAGCGCCTCTTCTTGCCAAGGGTCCGGCACAAAAGGCTGCGGCGGCGGGACTCCGATGCCCGCTAAAAATGCAGTCAAGTCCGTCGGCGGTTCCAGGCGTTCGCCGTCTTGAGCAGCCCCATGATGGTGAGCAGCCGCTCTAGGGATTGGCTTGTCCGTCTTGCGGTGCAGGTCCGGTCGTCCTTCGGGAGTCGTCTGCTCCTGGATCAAGATCGACAGATCCGATTCCAACCCCGCCCGGTGTTCGCTTGAATGGCGCAGCAGCGCTTCGATCAGCCGGCGTTTTCCCAAGCGGAAATGCCGATGAATCCGTCCGTGCGCGAGCCGATGTAATCGGTTCACGGGCTGCTGGGCGAGAAGTTGTTCCAGTTCGTCGGTCGTCATGGTTCGTTAATCGATAAGAGGGTTTTTATTCTTCGTCGATTCACGAATAGCGACTCACGTATCACGGGAGCTCCTCCAATACGCCTCTTCTGAGCGCTTTAATCGCTTTGGCCGCCGTGTCGGCCAAGCCGGGATGTGTGGCATGTAACTGGTGGACTTGGGACAGGTACTCTAAGGTGCGGGCCAACAGGCGATAAATATCGCCCTCCGCCATCGTGGTCAATTTGCACAGGCCGATCCAGGTGACGGTAGGATCGCCGATCCATCGCTCCACCAACGCCGCGACATCGGCCCGCAGTAGCGGCGGATCTTCGTACGGTGCCAGCGATTGGGCCAATTGTCTGACTTGTCCTAACAGAGAGACGAGGCCGGAGCTAATCCGGGGAAAGGCGCCGGGGCGGTCGTCGTCGTGCGCAATACTGGCCAGGGCAGCGGCCAGGATCTGCGGTTCGACCGCGCTGAACGCGTCGGCACGAATGAGTTCGGTGATCAAGAGCGAGTGATCGATGCGGATCAGTCTGGCCCATTCCCCTGCCTCTGTCAGTTGACAGGCCGTCGTGAGATAGCCGAACTGTTGGAGCGCCTCGGCCTTTGCCTGAAATCGGTGCCAGAGTCCGGTTCGGAGCGCTTGGATCATTTTGGTATGGCGGTGCATGTCCTGCCGAATGCGAAGCGCGCCGGCATGGTCCTTGTGGCAGGCCGGCTTGGAAGGACAGGTCGGACAGGGGAACTCCTCCGTCAGCGTGTCGGCGATCTCGCTCTCTTCCGGCTCACGCTGAACCAACATCGGCAAAATCGGCAGCCGCGTCGGCAGGTCGGAGAGCTGAACCGTGAGGCTATCCAGACTTGCCGGCGTACACCACGGATAGACCGGCGCTTCGGTCACTTCCAGTACGCGATCATAAATCAGCGTGATCATATTCGCAGGAGATTCACTGATCGAGCCGCCTGGACGCAGGATCGTCACCATGGGATGGCGTTGTCCGCGGCTCCGATAGACACGGAGCACGACTCCGCGTCCTTTTGGAAATCCTACCAGGCGGCCTGGTGAGAGAAAATGCAGCTTGGCGGCGAGCTCAGGCGGTTCCCGACGTGTGACCTGAATGCGATGCGCTTTCTGTTTGCGCGCATGGTCGAATGCTTGCCATTGGGTGATCCAATCGGTACAGACTCGCGGACCATACGGCGCCATCTGCTCACGCAAGGTATCGAGCTTTCCCTCCAATACATCGGATCGCCGGTTGAGCTGAAACTGGGCAAAGCTCTTCGCCAAGATGGATTGAATGTGATCGAGCGGATGCGCTTTCAGGAGATTCAACACCATCGGATAGGAAATGACGAATTGACTGTCAATGGCCTCCGGCTTTCCGGTCAGCCCTTTTGTGAGCACGGTCAGATCGATATAGGGGGAGGGCGTGATGATTGCAAACCCGACCAAATCTTTTCCCCGCCGTCCGGCACGTCCGGCGAGTTGCTGAATTTCGCCGACCGTCAGTTCGGTAATGTCCCTTGATTTTCGAACGCTGGACTGCGTGATGACAACCGTTCGTGCAGGAAAATCCACCCCGGCGGCCAGGGTCGTTGTCGCGAATACGGCATCCAGGCAGCCACGCCGCATCAACTCTTCCACCGCGATCTTCCAGGACGGCAGGTGGCCGGCATGATGGGCTGCCACACCGACTTGCGTGACCGTCGGCAGCAGCGGGTGTTCGGCAATGCTGGGATACTGTGCCATCACGTGATCGAGCGCGGCGGCAATGGCTTGCTGCCGGACCGGCGGCAAGACGGCTTGATTCCGTTGAAACGCCTGAATGGCTTCATCGCATGCGCGACGCGAGGTCAAGAAGACGATGGCGGGAGTGAGATGCTTGTGACGAAGAGCGGCAATCAGGTCAACCGGGTGAATGGACGGAGGCATGCAACTTCATTCCCTTGGAAATGGCGACAAGACCCGAGTCCGTTACCGTGAATCGGCGACGGTCTGCCTCACGATCATAGCCGATTACGGTCTTCGGCGGGATGATGACATCTTTATCGATAATCGCGCGTCGAATGCGCGCATGCTCGCCGATGACGACATTTTCCATGACGACGGATTCGCGGACGTCCGCATGATCGTGTACGATGACATTAGGGGAGAGCACGGAGTTTTGCACGCGGCCGCCTGAAATGATGCAACCGCCGCAGACGATGGAATCCAAGGCGACGCCCATGCGGCCGCCGTCGAAGTCTTGCGCGAACACGAACTTAGCCGGGGGGAATTGCCCTTGGTAGGTGCGGATCGGCCAGTTCTGATCGTAGAGATTGAAGAGAGGATCCACCGCGACGAGATCCATGTTGGCTTCCCAATACGCATCCAGTGTGCCGATATCCCGCCAGTATTTGACGGCTTTTTTGTTCTTGTCTTGAAATTTAAACGCAAAGACACGGTTCTCTTGAATCATGCGCGGGATGATATTTTTGCCGAAGTCATGCGGACTCGATTCCGCGGCGGCGTCCTCGATAAGCCGTGCGCGAATGGCCTCGGTCTTGAACAAATAAATGCCCATGGACACGAACGCGTGTGCCGCATCATGGGGCATAGGCTTGGGATTCGCCGGTTTTTCATCAAAGCTGAGAATCCGATGGTCCTCGTCCACATTAATCACGCCGAAACTACTGGCTTCGGAGACGGGGAATTCAATCGCACCGACAATTGCGTCGGCGTTTTTCTCTTGGAGATAATCGAGCATCTCGGCATAGTTCATCTTATAGATGTGATCACCTGCCAAGATCAGCAGATATTCGGGATGCTCGTTCTCCAAGAGAAAGAGATTTTGATAGACCGCGTCGGCCGTGCCTTTGTACCAGTCTTCGCTGATGCGTTGTTGGGGCGGGATCGATGCGATGTACTCGCCCAGCTCCGCGTTCAAAATGTTCCAACCCGTTCGAATATGCCGGTCCAGGGAATGGGATTTATATTGGATCAGCACGGCAATTTTCCGGATATCTGAATTGAGGCAGTTGCTCAATGTGAAATCGATGATTCGGTATTTGCCGCCGAACGGAACGGCCGGCTTCGCACGGTACTGTGTCAGCGGGCTGAGCCGCTCGCCTTTCCCGCCGGCGAGAATCATGGTAAAGACATTTTGCATGGCCGGATTTTAACAGGACGAACCATAAATAGAAAGATTGACACGCCGGCTATTGATGAGGATACTAGCGCTATCAAGGCTGAAGGAGGCACTGATGGCAAAAAGCGCAGCAGTGATAAGACCGGCTCGTGCGGCAAAGAACGGCCTGGTGCCGGTTGGGCTGCAGGAAATGCTCTGGCGGCTGGACCGATTGGAGCGGCAAGTCCAGAAGCTCTCCGAGTTAGTGCGCGATCACGCGGAAGACGCGGATCGACTTGTTCGCATCGTGGCGGAGGATCGCGACCTGTTGCGTCGCCAAATGGTCCGGCAACATCAGCACCGCTTACGCGTCCGCAAGCGGGCACACACGGATTCCTGATTCAGCTCAGCACGTCATTGTCCCTTCTTGGGTACCGCTAGCGTCGAAGTACGAGATCTCGTCAAATACCACGGCGTCACTCTCGCCGTGGATCGCTGCTCCTTTTCCATCCAACCGGGCGAGTTCTTTTCCCTCATCGGACCCAGTGGCTCCGGTAAAACCACGACCTTGCGCTTGCTCGCGGGGTTCGAGCAGCCCGATCACGGAGAGATTCTGATCGAAGGCCGTTCAATGCAGTCTATTGCGCCCAACCATCGGCCGGTGAATCTCGTCTTTCAAAATTACGCGCTGTTTCCGCATCTCACTGTATTCAAGAATGTGGCCTTCGGGCTCGAAATGCGGCACGTCACCAAGTCCGAAGTGAAGTCGCGGGTCGAAGCCGCGCTTGATATGGTCAGGCTGCGTGATAAGTCGGACCGGTTCCCTTCGCAGTTGTCGGGCGGCGAGCAACAACGAGTTGCATTGGCGCGTGCGCTCGTGAATCGTCCTGCCGTCGTGCTCTTGGATGAACCGCTCGGCGCCTTGGATCAGCAGTTGCGCCAAGACATGCGGATAGAGCTCAAAGCGATCCAGGAGCAGGTCGGTCTCACCTTCATCTGTGTCACGCACCACCAGGAAGAAGCGCTGACCATGTCGGACCGTGTGGCAGTGATGAACCGCGGTCGGATTCTTCAAATCGGCTCGCCGCGAGAGATGTATGAATCGCCCCGCTCGGCGTTTGTCGCAAACTTTGTCGGCACTTCCAATCAGCTCACCGGTCGGGTTGACGAGGTGAACGCGGCCGTCTGTCGGATTCATGCCTCAGGATTGCCGACCATCGTCGCGCGATATCAGGCCACCCTAACCGTTGGGATGCCGATCACTTTGACGTTAAGGCCGGAACGATTAGATCTCTCCCGCGACCCACATGAATCCGGATTCGACAATCGGGTGCCGGCTCGCATCGAGAAGGCCATTTACAATGGAAGCGACATGCATTACTGGCTCCGGCTCAGCGATCAAGTTTTGTGGACCGCTCGGGTGGTGAATGGAGGCGATCAGAAGGGATTTACCGTCGGTGAATCTATCTATGTAAGATGGAATGCCGGCGATGGCGTGGCGCTCACCGAGTGATTGATCCGTCCTCCACCGCATCACGACACCAATCGACACGTCGGCGGCATCCCTATTGGCCGCTGATTCCTGCCGTGCTGTGGATGCTGGCCTTCTTTCTTCTTCCCCTCTTATTGGTCTTCGCGATCAGTTTTGCTTCCCGAGGCCTCTACGGTGGCGTGCGGTGGGCGTTCAGTCTTACCAATTATGCGATGCTCATCGACCCGCTGTATCTGGGGATTTATGGCCGCTCTCTCCTGCTCGCTTCTGCCGCAACCTTCATCTGTTTGCTGATCGGATATCCACTGGCCTACTTTATCGCGCGGGCTCCCGCACGTTGGCAAGGCGTGTGGCTGCTGTTAGTGATCATTCCCTTTTGGACGAATTTCCTGGTGAGGACCTACGCGTGGATGTTTATCTTGCGGACGGAAGGTTTGCTGAACACGGTGCTGCTCAACGTAGGCATGATTCGAGCACCGATCGAGATTCTCTACACGGATTGGGCCGTACTCATCGGCCTGGTCTACGGCTATCTACCTTTTATGGTGTTGCCCCTCTACGCGGCCATTGAACGGCTGAATCGATCGGTCGTCGAGGCCGCCTGGGATCTGTACGCGAATGGTTGGTCCGTCTTTTGGCGAGTCATCTTCCCACTCACAAAGTCCGGCGTCATTGCCGGATGTCTTTTAGTATTTATTCCGACCATCGGCGCTTACATCACTCCCGATCTGCTCGGGGGTGCCAAAACGATGATGGTGGGCAATTTGATTCAACACGAATATCTCGTCATTCGCGATTGGCCCTTCGGCTCTGCCATCTCGTTTGTCTTGATGGCGCTGGTTGTCCTCGGCGTGCTGATGTATTTCAAGCGTGGCGTCTTCGAGGATGTGGAGGAGCGACGATGAAACCGCGAGGATGGTTGCTCGGGATCAGTCTGGGCAATTTGCTCTTTCTGTATGGGCCGATTGCCGTCTTAGTCGCATTTTCGTTTAATGGCTCTCGGCTCTCGGCCACGTGGGATGGGGCGAGTCTGCAGTGGTATCGCGAATTGTTATCAGATTATGCGCTGCTCGTAGCCGTTCAGAACAGTATGATTGTGGGAGCAGTATCGACGGCAATCGCCTCGATCCTCGGTGTCGCGGCGGCTGTCGGGTTGGAGTCGCTCCCGGTACGGAAGCAACGGATCATCGAAGGAGCGATGCTCCTGCCGCTGATCGTTCCGGAGGTAATGCTGGGGGTCGCGCTGATGCTGCTGTTTGTCACCATCAAGTGGCCCCTCAGTCTGGTGACGGTGACGATCGGTCATGCCGCGTTCAATGTGCCGGTTGTGATGGTCATCGTCCGCACACGATTGCGGAAGCTGGACCCCGATCTTCTGGAAGCGGCGACTGACCTTGGGGCGACCCCATGGCAGGCGTTCCGACGCGTGACGCTGCCGTTGCTGGCGCCGGCGATCGTCGGCAGCGTCTTGCTGGCGTTCACCATTTCGTTGGATGATTTTATCGTCACATTTTTCACCGGCGGACCCGGGTCGACGACATTGCCGTTAAAAGTCTATTCGATGATCAAATCCGGTG